>NZ_JANX01000177.1 GCF_000767795.1 Inquilinus limosus MP06
AAAAAAGGAACAAAAAGTCAAGGAGAAACCCGCCCATGCGGAGGAGCAGCGCAGCTGCCCTCAGGCGGAGCGGGTCGCCCCGGCATATTGCAGCGGGGTGATCCCGTGGCAGCGCTTGAAGTGCCGGGTCAGCGCGCTCTGGTCATAGAAGCCCGAGGCGACGGCGACCTCGGCGATCGGCAGGCCCTGCGCCAGGAACGCGGCGGCGCGATCGACGCGCAGCTGGGTGACATAGGCATGCGGGGTGAGCCCGGTGGTGCGCTTGAACAGGCTGATCAACTGGTACTGGGTCAGCCCGACCGCGGCGCCGAGATCCGCCAGCGAGATCGTCTCGCTCAGCCGTGCCTGGATGAACTCGGTGGCGGCGCGCAGCCGGGTGCGGTCGCGCGGCCCGGGCTGGATCCGCCCCTCGCCGCTGCCATGGCGGCGGAACAGGGTGCCGAAGGTCGACACCATCAGCTCGCGCTCCAGCAGCGTGTCCCGCCCGGCCTGCAGGGCACGGTGCAGCGCCAGGAATCCCGCGATCAGGTCGCGGTCGGCGAAGGCGTTGCGGGTGAAATAGGTCAGGTCCTCGACCCCGAGCGACCGCGCCACCTCCTTGAGCGCCGCCTCCTCGAGATACAGCGAGCGGTACAGCCAGCGCCGGCTGGTCCCCATCCAGCCGGCATGCGGCTCGACCGGGTTGAACACGAACAGTGCCTGGTCCGCGCTCGTCGGCTCGGTGACGCCGCGGGTGCTGATGATCGAGCCGCCGCCTTCGGTGACGGCGACGACCAGCGCCTCGTGCCGATGCGGCGGATATTCCTGGGTCCGGAAATCGGCCTGCATCAGGCTGAGGCCGGGGACGGTCCGGTCCTGCCAGTAATGCGCGATGTTGAGCCGGTCGACGCGGGCCATACCGCCAAAACCTCGATTTCCGCCAATAGCGCCACGCGGGCCGGCGCCAGACTGACGGGGTTCACTCCATCAGGTCGCTCATCATGGCACGCTCCTTCTATCATGAGAATCCGGATTGCCTCGTCCTGCAGACCGAGGTGATCGACGCCCGCCCCGGCCGGGTGCTGCTGGCGCAATCCCCCTTCTATGCCGGCGGCGGCGGCCAGCTGCCGGACCGCGGCACGCTGCGCTGGCAGGGCGGCGAGCACGCCGTCGCCGGCTTCGAGCTCGCGGGCGGCCGGTTCTGGCACCTGCTCGAGGATCCGGCGGCCGAGGCTTCCGGCACGGTCGAGGCGGCGGTCGACCCCGAATTCCGCCGGATGATGCGCGAGCTGCACACCGCAACCCACATCCTGAACGCGCTGGTGTTCCGGCATTTCGACGGCGCGCTAGTCACCGGGGCGCAGCTGGGCGCGGACGGCACGGCCAGGCTCGATTTCGACTTGCCGGATGCCGACAACGACCGGCTGCGCGCGCTGGAAGGGCCGATCAACGAGGTCGTCCGCCAGGACCTGGCGGTGCGCGACGACTATGTCACCGTCGCCGAGGGCCATGCCACGCCGGGGCTGATCCGCTCGAAATCCGTGACGCCGCCGCCGACATCGGACGGGCTGATCCGTATCGTCGACATCGCCGGGCTGGACCGCCAGGCCTGCGGCGGCACCCATCTGGCCTCGACCGGCCGGTCCGCGCCGATCCGCATTCTCAAGGTCGACAACAAAGGCCGCCACAACCGGCGCATCCGCATCGGCCTGGCCGGGGCGGCGCCGTGACCGCCGCGCCGGGCCGGGACGGCCTGCTCGACCTCGTCTGGCGCCGGCCCTACGTGCTGCTGCCCCTGCCGCCGCTGTTCTGGGCCGGCAACCTGGTGATCGGTCGCGCCTTCGCACAGGAGCTGCCCCCCTTCGGCCTGACCTTCTGGCGCTGGGTGGTCGCCTCGGCGGTGCTGCTGCCCTTCGTCTGGCGCGACCTTGTCGCCCATCGGCGCGATCTCCTGGCGCATTGGCCGGTCATCGTCGGCTGCGCCGCCAGCGGCTTCGCGGGATATCCCGTGCTGAACTATCTCGGGCTGCACACCACGCCGGCGGCGACGGCGGCGATGCTCAACTCCACCCTGCCGCTGATGGTGCCTCTGTTCGCCTGGGCGATGACCGGGGAGGCGCCGCGGCCGCGCGTCGTCGCCGGCATCGTTCTCTCCTTCCTCGGCGTCGGCTGGATCGTCGGGCGCGGCGATCCAGCCACGCTCGCCACGCTGTCGATCGGCGGCGGCGAGCTCCTGGTGCTGCTCGCCGTGGGCGGCTTCGCGCTTTATTCCGTGCTGCTGCGCTGGCGTCCCAGGGATGTTCCCCCCATGGCGTTCCTGGCGGCGACGACGCTGGCGGCCTGCGTGCTGATGGCACCGTTCTGGATCGTCGAGGAGGCGGCGGGGCATTCCCTGCCGGTCGCGGCCTATGCCATCGCCTCGCTGCTGTTCATCGGCATCTTCTCCTCGCTGGTGGCGAACGCGTTCTGGAACCGCTGCGTCGCGACGCTGGGCCCGGCCCTCACCGGCGCGTCCTTCCATCTCATGGCGGTCTATTCCTCTGCTCTCGCCTTCCTGCTGCTGGGTGAGCCGGTGCGGGGCTTCCACCTGATCGGCATCGGCCTGATCCTGCTCGGCTTCGCCATCGCGGTGGTGCCGAAAGGCGCGGCGATGTCGCGGTTGCCGTCACGGATCTTTCAGCCGTTTGCCGATTGCCTCTCCCGCTTGCGGGAGAGGTTGGAGACGCGAAGCGGCTCCGGGTGAGGGCTCTTTGTCGAGGCCTGGGCCTGCCCTCACCCGGTCTCGCTGCGCGAGCCCGACCTCTCCCCAGGCGGGAGAGGCAATTCGCTCCTGAGCCTATGGTCGCTCTCGACCATGGATCACGCCAGGAAGTGGCAGTGCCGCTCGATATGCTCGGCCAGGCCCAGCGTGTGGTCGCGGTCGAGGCGGGCGGCAAGGTCGGCGTCGCGCCGCTCCAGCGCCTCGATGATCCGCAGATGGTCGTGGATCGACCGGTCGGCCCGGTCGTCCTCGCGGATGGTGCGGCGCCGGATGGCGTCGATCTGCAGGAGCAGGTCGGCCGTGCGGGCGACGATCAGCCCGTTGCCGCCGAGCCAAACGATCGCCCGGTGGAAGGCGATGTTGGCGTCGGAATAACCGTCGATCTCCGCCGCCGGCCGGCCGTCGAAGCCGGCGAACAGGCCGCGCAGCGCCGCGATCTCGGCATCCGTCGCCCGGGCCGCCGCCAACCGCGCCGCCATGCTCTCCAGCGCCGCCCAGACCTGCACCATCTCGACGATCTGGCGCTTGGTGCGGCGCCGGACGAAGATGCCGCGGCGCGGCAGGGTCAGGACGAAGCCCTCCTGCTCCAGCGCCGTCAGCGCCTCGCGGATCGGGGTGCGGCTGACGCCGAGGTCCCGGCATAGCTGCCGCTCGTCCAGCCGGATCTCGCCGGGATGGTCGTACAGGTCCATCCCGGCGATCGCATGCTTCAGGGCCAGATAGGCCTGGCTGCGGAAGCTGTCATTGGCGTCGAGACGAGAGAGCGCCAGCCGGGTGCTGATCCGCGCCTCGAGCACGCCCCCCTCCCCGCTCCATCAATCCGCCGCAACGGCGTCGCCCGGCTTGGCGCCGCCGCGCAGCCGGGCGATCACCGACGAGATCAGCGGCCAGCACAGCATCACCAGGGCGAGGGCGACGATGCTGCCGACCAGGCCGTTCGACCAGAAGATCGACAGGCTGCCCTGGGACAGCAGCATCGCCTGGCGGAACGAGCCTTCCGCCATGTCGCCCAGCACCAGCGCCAGGACCAGCGGCGCCAGCGGGTAGTGCAGCTTCTTGAACAGGTAGCCGACGACGCCGAAGACCAGCATGACGCTGATGTCGGCCAGGGCGTTGCTGACCGTGTAGGCGCCGACCGCGCAGATGGTGATGATTACCGGCGCGATGATGCTGAACGGGATGCGCAGGATCGACGCGAACAGCGGCACGGTGGTCAGCACCACGATCAGCCCGGCGATGTTGCCGAGATACATGCTGGCGATCAGTCCCCAGACGAAGTCGCGCTGCTCGACGAACAGCAGCGGCCCCGGCTGCAGGCCCCAGATCAGGAGGCCGCCCAGCAGCACCGCCGCGGTCGGCGACCCGGGGATGCCGAGGGTCAGCATCGGCAGGAGCGCGCTGGTGCCGGCGGCATGGGCCGCCGTCTCCGGCGCCACCACGCCCTCCATCTCGCCGCGGCCGAAGCGCTTGCCGTTGCGCGAGAAGCGCTTGGCCAGGCCGTAGCTCATGAACGAGGCCGGGGTGGCGCCGCCCGGGGTGATGCCCATCCAGCAGCCGACGATGGCGCCGCGCAGCGCCGTGACCCAGTATCGCGGCAGCTGCTTCCAGGCCTGCCACACCACCGTGGCGTTGATCCTGGCGTTCTTGCCCTTGAAGGCCAGGCCTTCCTCCATGGTCAGCAGGATCTCGCCGATGCCGAACAGGCCGATCACCGCGATCAGGAAGTCGAAGCCGCGCAGCAGCTCGGTCGACCCGAAGGTCATGCGCAGCTGGCCGGTGACGGTATCGAGGCCGACCGCCGCCAGGGCGAAGCCCAGCATCATCGCCGCGATCACCTTCAGGGGCGCCTCGCGGCCCATGCCGATGAAGCTGCAGAAGGTCAGGAGCTGGACCGCGAAGAACTCCGCCGGCCCGAACCTCAGGGCGAAGCCGGCGATCAGCGGCGCCAGGAAGGTCAGCAGCACCACGGCGACGAAGGCGCCGAAGAAGGAGGAGGTGAAGGCCGCGGTCAGCGCCTCGCCCGCCTTGCCCTGCTGGGCCATGGGATAGCCGTCGAAGGTGGTGGCGACCGACCACGGCTCCCCGGGGATGTTGAACAGCACCGAGGTGATGGCGCCGCCGAACAGCGCGCCCCAGTAGATGCAGGACAGCATGATGATCGCCGAGGTCGGCGACATCGCGAAGGTCAGCGGCAGGAGGATGGCCACGCCGTTGGCACCGCCCAGCCCGGGCAGCACGCCGATCAGCACGCCGAGGGTGATGCCGACGAACATGTAGACGATGTTCATCGGGTCGGCGAGCACGCCGAAGCCGTGAATCAGAGAATAGAGAGCGTCCAACGGTCCCCTCCCAGCGTTTGCCTCGCCCGCCTGGCGCGGGTCTCGGGGTTTCTTGGCATGGGCTAGTAGCCCAGCAGGGTCTCCAGCGGCCCCTTGGGCAGCGGCACCAGGAACCAGAGCTCGAACATCAGGAACAGCGCCGCCGGCACCAGCACCGCGACCGGCACGATCTTCAGCACCGGGTACTTGCCCAGCCAGTGCATGAAAAAGGCGATGAACAGCGCCGCGGCGACGTAGAGGCCGATGAAGCCGATCAGCGCCACGAAGACGATGGTCGGCACCAGCACCTTCAGCACGAGCCCGAGCTGTTCCCGGCCGACGAAGCTGCCGAGATCGGGCGAGCGGCCGAACAGGTTGCTCAGCAGGGTGCCGGCGCTGGCCAGGAACAGCGCGGCGCCGACATAGAAGGGAAAGGTGCCGGATTCCGGCCCGTCATAGGCCCAGCCGATGCCGACGCGCATGCTGTCGACCATCACCACAACGGCGATGATCATCAGGACGGCCGCGACGGCGATCTCCATCGTCCGCACGCTGACCGTGCTGTCGTCCTCCCGATCATGGCTCGCCATGCCGATCCTCCTCTGGAAGGCTGCGGCATCCGCGCGGGATGCCGCTGGATGCGATGCCCCGGCACACGACCGGGGCACCCGCTCTACGGCCAGCCGCTACTGCTTGGCGATGAAGCCGGCCACTTCCATCAGGTTCTTGTGAGTCTGCTCGGTCTCGCCCAGCCAGGTCTTGAACGCGTCGCCGGTCATGCTGGTGGTGTTGAACGCCCCGTTGGCCATGAACTCCTTCCATTCGGGGGTCTCGCGCACCTTGTCGAACAGTGCGACGTAATAGGCCACCTGTTCCGGCGACGCCTCGGGCGGCATGAAGATGCCGCGCAGCATCAGGTATTTCATGTCCAGGCCGGCCTCCTTGCAGGTCGGCACGTCGCTCCAGGCCTTGCCGTCCGCCTGGGGCGTGGTCACCGCGATGCGCTGGTCGTCGAAGACGCAGAGCGGGCGCAGCGCGCCGGCGCGCCATTGCGCCACCGCCTCGATCGGGTTGTTGACGCTGGAGTTGATGTGGTTTCCGACCAGCTGGGCCGCGACGTCGCCGCCGCCCTTGTAGGGCACATAGGTCAGCCGCTTGCCGAGGATCTGCTCGAGCCCGGCGGTGATGATCTGGTCTTCCTGCTTCGAGCCGGTGCCGCCCATTTTGAAGGCGTTGTCGCCGCCCGCCTTGATCGCGGTGACGTAGTTCTGCGCCGTCTGGTAGGGCTCGGCCGAATTCACCCACAGGATGAACTCGTCCAGCGCCAGCATGGTCACCGGCGTCAGGTCCTTCCAGTTGAACGGGACGCCGGTCGCCAGCGGGGTGGTGAACAGGTTCGACAGGGTGATGATGATCTTGTGCGGATCGCCGCCCGACCCCTTGACGTCCAGGAAGCCCTCCGCCCCGGCGCCGCCGGAACGGTTGACCACGACGATCGACTGCTCCATCAGCCCGTGCTTCTGGATGATGCCCTGGATCATCCGCGCCATCTGGTCGGCGCCGCCGCCGGTGCCCGCAGGCACGACGAACTCGACGTTGCGGGTGGGCTTCCAGTCCGCCTGGGCGATGCCGGCCCCCAGCAGGGCCATGGCCGCCGCGGCACAGGCGAATCCATGCACAAGCGCTTGACGCACTTTCCCGGTCATTGGTGCCTCCCCAGCGCCGCGGCTTCGCGCGAAGCGCGGCCCGACTGTCTTGTTGGTGGATGGCCAGGTCGGTGACCGAGACTGGCTGGTATCCAATATATTGTATCTAGAATGTAACGCAACGCATCTTTTTAAAAGCCGATCGATTCGTTTCGATCGTCATTTTGCGCCGCAACAGAACGAAATTACCCGATCCACGAGAATGGCAGTTTTCCAAGCAGTTTCGCCGGCCAACCCTCCTTCGCCGGTGCACAAGACCGAGACCGCCCCTGGAACGACGACAGGCGGCCGGAGGGCCGCCTGTCCTGGAACCTGACGATTGGAAGGGGAAGCGCCGTCAGGCCGCCCGGCGCCACTCATTGCCATTGGCGGGGGCCTGAAGCTCGGCGGGGCGACGCTCCGGCGTTGCCATCCGGCGGACATCGGCGGCGATCGCGCCGAACAGGTCGGGAGCCTTCACGGCGATCTCGGAGACCACGGCGGCCAAGCCGGCGACGGCGATGACGAGGGCGATCAGTCCGAGGGTCATGACGGCGGCTCCACAAGTTGGGTGTCTTGCGCCGCATCATATGGCAGAGAAGCTGACCCTCTTCAAGTTTATGGATTATGGATTTTGTATACCAGATAGCGATGGCTGCCCTGCAGATTCCGGGCAGCGAGAGCGCCTGCAGATCAACCTACTGATTTACTTTCCTTTCTTAGAGGGAGGTCTTTGATTTGCCGTCCCGCCTTCTCCTCAGCAAGACGCATATCCGTTTTTCGTATTCTGTATACCAGATTGCCTTGTCTCGCCGGAGATCGCGCGTATATTGCGTCGCAACAGGACACGAACCCACTCGAAAGGACCAGATCATGACCGGCGTTCTGCTCGGCACCGCCCTCACCCTCGTCGCCCTGCTGGGCCTCGTCACCGCCCCCCGCCTGGCCGCGGTCCAGGGCGGCGAGCTGTCGGGCAATGCCGGTGGCCGGCTGCGCCTGGCCCAGACCGGCGGCAGCGACCAGCCGGACGAGGCCGAGGACACCGACCCGACCTGGGCCAGCTTCATGCGGGCGCTGTAAGTCCGGGCAAAGAAAAAGGGAGGCGATGGCTCGCCTCCCCGGGGATTGTCTCGCACTGCCGGGCGCGTCCCGGCCCGGTCTGTCAGTTGGCGAGGCGCGGCGCCCCTTCCGGGCTGACGCCGGCATCAGCCCGCGCCTGTTCCAGCGCCCGGGCCCGCATCGGCTTCAGCACGAACATCGCCATCACCGCCGCGATCACGTTCACCAGGGCGGCGAAGATGAACACCATGTCCCAGCTGCCGAGCTGGCTGACCGCGATGTTGGCGAAGGGCACGACCAGCGAGGCCGTTCCCTTGGCGGTGTACAAGAGCCCGGCATTGGTGGTGGCGTAGCGCGACCCGAAGGTGTCGCCGCAGGTCGCCGGGAACAGCGAGTAGATCTCGCCCCAGGCGAAGAACACCATCGCGGTCAGGATCACGAACGCCACCGGGTCCTGGCCGAACTCCATCAGCATGACGATGCCGACCGCCTCGAGGAAGAAGGCGATGAACATCGTGTTCTCGCGGCCGATATGGTCCGAGACCCAGCCGAAGAACGGCCGGGTGACGCCGTTCAGCACGCGGTCGAGCGACAGGGCGAAGGTCAGGGCCGGCATGGTCAGGCCCAGCAGGCTGACCGGGGTGTCGCCGATCTTGAAGTCGGCCGCGATCGGGGCCAGCTGCGCGGTCGCCAGCAGGCCGCCCGAGGCGACCATGACGAACATCGCGTACATCACCCAGAACACCGGGCTCTTCAGCATCTCCGCCGGCGCGTAGTCGCGGCGGGTCTGCACCACCTTCGGCTTCACCGCCGGCAGCTGGCCCTTGGCCGGCGTCGCCAGCAGGAAGGACAGCAGCACCACCGCCCCGCCCTGGATCAGGCCGAAGGTCATGAAGGTGGATTGATAGCCTGAAGAATGGATCATGTTGGCGATCGGCACGATGGTCAGGGCCGAGCCGGCGCCGAAGCCGGCCGCGGTCAGCCCCGCCGCCAGGCCACGCCGGTCCGGGAACCATTTCAGCGCCGCGCCGACGCAGGTGCCGTAGACCGCGCCGGCCCCGACACCGCCGATCGCCGCGGCGATGTAGAGCAGCGTCAGCGAATCCGCCACCGAGTTCAGCGCCCAGGCGATGGCGCAGAGCAGGCCGCCGATCAGCACCACGATCTTCGGCCCGAACTTGTCGACGAACCAGCCCTCGACCGGCACCAGCCAGGTCTCGGTCAGCACGAAGATGGTGAAGGCGACCTGGATCGCTGCCCGGCCCCAGTGATGCGTCGCGTCGATCGGGCCGACGAACAGCGTCCAGCCATATTGCAGGTTTGCGACCATCGCCATGCAGACGATGCCGATGAGCAGCTGGAGCCAGCGTCCCCCCGGCGGTCCCTTGATCGCCGGTCCCTGATTTGTGTTTTCAGTCAGCATTTCCGTCCCAGTCCTTCGCATGTCGGTTGAGGCAACCCCATGGCAGAGGAGAACGGCCCGTGACGGACGCCATCGTCCTCGAGGAGGGGTGCGCCGGACCGCGGCCGCCGGACCGGCGTGAACCGATCCCGCGGGTCTGTGACCCGTCGTGCCGATGTGTGGATCGGCTGCCCCTCCCCTCGGTTATGTCTTTATTATCCGAGGCCGTTATCATCGGCCTTCTGGCATACCAAATGCAGAACTTCTGATACCAAAGAACGTTTCGATCGCGGTGGCAAGCCGGAATCGTGGCTGCACCGCAGCATCTCATGGCCTCCTATTCGGCAGCCGCCCGGCTGCCCTCGCGCAGCACCCGGATCATGGTCTTTCCGAGCGATGCCGGGGAGTCGGCGACGGCGATGCCGGCGGCCTTCAGCGCCTCGATCTTGTGGTCGGCGGTGTCGTGGCCGCCGGAGATGACGGCGCCGGCATGGCCCATGCGGCGGCCGGGCGGGGCGGTGCGGCCGGCGATGAAGCCGACCACCGGCTTCTTGGTGCCCGAGGCCTTCAGGAACTCGGCGCCCATCACCTCGGCGTCGCCGCCGATCTCGCCGATCATGATGATGCCCTCGGTCTCCGGGTCCTCCACGAACATCGTCAGCGCGTCGACGAAGTTGGTCCCGTTCACCGGGTCGCCGCCGATGCCGATGCAGGTGGTCTGGCCGAGGCCGGCCGCCGTGGTCTGCGCCACCGCCTCATAGGTCAGCGTGCCCGACCGGCTGACGATGCCGATCTTGCCGCGCTTGTGGATGTGCCCCGGCATGATGCCGATCTTGCACTCGCCCGGCGTGATCACGCCCGGGCAGTTCGGCCCGATCAGCCGGGTGGCGGAACCCGCCAGCGCCCGCTTGACCTTGACCATGTCCAGCACCGGGATGCCCTCGGTGATGCACACCACCAGCGGGATCCCGGCGTCGATCGCCTCCAGGATCGCGTCGGCGGCAAAGGGCGGCGGCACGTAGATCACCGAGGCGTTGGCGCCGGTCTGGTCCACCGCCTGGGCCACGGTGTCGAACACCGGCAGGTCGAGGTGGCGGGTGCCGCCCTTGCCCGGGGTGACGCCGCCGACCATGCGGGTGCCGTAGGCGATCGCCTGCTCGGAG
>NZ_JANX01000178.1 GCF_000767795.1 Inquilinus limosus MP06
AGGCGGCCGCGTGGCCGCGCAACTGGAAGTCGAGCGCGCCAGTGGTGATGCTGGCCGAGGCGTCGACCAGCAGGACCAGTTCGAGATCGACCGGCTGCTTCTCCGGCGCGGGCTCGGCTGGAGGCTGCGGCTCCGGCGCCGAAGTCTGTGCCGCGGCCAGCAACGGCCGGGCCAGCAGCGCGCCGGCGAGCCAGCCGGCGAAATGCCGCCGCCTCATGGCGTCAGCGTCGCCAGGAAGTCGTCGGCGTCGCGCCAGAAGGCGCTGCGGATGTCGTCGCGTTCCATCAGGATCTCGTGCCGGGCGTCCGGGTAGACGCTGACCCGGCACTGCGGCAGCAATCGGGCGACCCGCCGGGCTGCGGCGTTGTCGACCAGCCGCTCCTGCCCGGCCAGCAGCATCAGCACCGGCACCCGGATCGACGAGGCCTCGCGGGCAATAAACGCAGAGGAGCGGAAGGCGGCGGCCAGCCAGCCCCAGGTGATGCCGGAGACGCGGTACTCCGGATGGTCGCGGAACCAGTCGGCCTGGATGCGGTTGCGCACCGGGTCGCTGGACAGGAGCCGCCGCGGGTCGAGCAGACGCTGCGGGTCATAGCCGCCTTCGCCCGGGGCATAGCGACGGCCGCGGCCGAACGAAGCCGCCACGGGCGACAGCAGCCGCGCCACCCGCTGCAGCGCCGGCACCGCGATCGGCACCACCATCGGCGCGGTCAGGATCGCGCCGGCGGCGAGGCCGGGCCGAGCGGCCAGAAGCCGCAGCGCCAGATGCCCGCCCATGGAGTGGCCGAGGATGACCAGCGGCCCCTCCCCCGCCGGCCGCACCACCTGGTCGATCAGCCGGGCAGCATCCTCCACCAGCGGATCGAAGCTGTCGTAATGGCCCGTCTCGTCGCCCAGCGGGGTGCGCGACGACAGGCCCTGGCCGCGCCAGTCGAAGCCGAAGACGCGAAAACCGCGGGCGATCAGCTCGCCCGCGGTCTCGCGGTACTTCTCGATGAACTCGCTGCGGCCGTTCAGGATCAGCACCGTGCCGCGCACCCGCCCCTCCGGCTCCGGCCACGCGCCCCAGCGCAGCCGCGCCCCGTCCGGCGTCGTCAGGACATCGGTGCGGAGCGCGGCGGCGAGGTCCACCGCGCGCTACTCGGCCTTCACCTCGGCCTTCAGCGCCGCCTGCGCCGCGGCCAGGCGGGCGATCGGCACCCGGTAGGGCGAGCAGGAGACGTAGTCGAGCCCGACCGATTCGCAGAAATGGATCGAGGCCGGGTCGCCGCCATGCTCGCCGCAGATGCCGAGCTTGATGCCCGAGCGGGTCTTGCGGCCGCGCTCCGCCGCCAGCGATACCAATTCGCCCACCCCGTCGCGGTCGAGGGTGACGAAGGGGTCCTGCTCCAGGATGCCGGCGCGGGTGTAGTCCGGCAGGAAGGTGCCGGCATCGTCGCGGCTGATGCCGAAGGTGGTCTGGGTCAGGTCGTTGGTGCCGAAGGAGAAGAACTCCGCCGTCTCCGCCAGCTCATGCGCCCTGAGGGCGGCGCGCGGCAGCTCGATCATGGTGCCGACCAGGAAGTCGAGCTTGATGCCCTTCTCCTGCTCCACCGCGGCGGCCACCGCCACGATCGCGGCCTTGAGGATGTCGAGCTCCTTCTTCGAGAAGGCGAGCGGGATCATGATCTCCGGCGTCACCGTCTCGCCGGACGCGGCCTTGACCTCGGCCACGGCCTCGAAGATCGCCCGCGCCTGCATCTCGTAGATCTCCGGGAAGGAGATGCCGAGACGGCAGCCGCGATGCCCGAGCATCGGGTTGCTCTCATGCAGCTGGGCCGTGCGGTGCCGCACCCGGCCGAGATCGACGCCGGCGGTGCGGGCCACCTCCTCCAAATCCTCCTCGGTCCGCGGCAGGAATTCGTGCAGCGGCGGGTCGAGCAGGCGGATGGTGACCGGCAGGCCCTTCATGATGGTGAACAGCTCGACGAAATCCTGCCGCTGCATCGGCAGGATCTCGGCCAGCGCCGCCTTCCGCGCCTCCACCGTCTCGGCCACGATCATGCGGCGCACGGCGGTGATGCGGTCGGCTTCGAAGAACATGTGCTCGGTCCGGCACAGGCCGATGCCCTCGGCCCCGAACTTGCGCGCGGTGCGGGCGTCGAGCGGGGTCTCGGCATTGGTGCGGATCTTCATCCGGCGGACCTCGTCGGCCCAGCCCATGAGGGTGGCGAAGTCGCCGGACAGCTCGGGCTGCACCGTCGGCACCTCGCCCTTCATCACCTCGCCGGCGGCGCCGTCGATGGTGATGACGTCGCCGGCCTTCAGCGTGACGCCGCCGACCGAGACGGTCTTCGCCTTCGGGTCGATGCGCAGCTCGCCGGCGCCGGAGACGCAGGCCCGGCCCATGCCGCGGGCCACCACCGCCGCGTGGCTGGTCATGCCGCCGCGGGTGGTCAGGATGCCGGCGGCGGCGTGCATGCCGTGGATGTCCTCGGGGCTGGTCTCCTCGCGGACGAGAATCACCTTGTCGCCCATCTGGGCCAGGGTCTCGGCCTCGTCCGCGGTCAGCACGATCTTGCCGGAGGCCGCGCCGGGCGAGGCCGGCAGGCCCTTGGCGATGACCTCGCGCTTGGCCTTCGGGTCCAGCGTCGGGTGCAGCAGCTGGTCCAGCGCCTGCGGCTCGACCCGGCGCACCGCTTCGCGCTGGTCGATCAGCCCGGCCTCGGCCAGCTCGACCGCGATGCGCAGCGCCGCGGCGGCGGTGCGCTTGCCGTTGCGGGTCTGCAGGATGTAAAGCCGGCCCTGCTGGACCGTGAACTCGATGTCCTGCATGTCGCGATAGTGGCTCTCCAGCCGGTCGCGGATGTCGCAGAGCTGCCGGAAGGTCTCCGGCATCGTCTCCTCCATCGACGGCAGGTCGCTGCCCGCCGCCTCGCGCGACACCTTGGTCAGGTTCTGCGGCGTGCGGATGCCGGCGACCACGTCCTCGCCCTGGGCGTTGACCAGGTACTCGCCGTAGAAGGCGTTCTCGCCGGTCGACGGGTTGCGGGTGAAGGCGACGCCGGTGGCGCAGTCGTCGCCCATGTTGCCGAACACCATGGCCTGCACGGTCACCGCCGTGCCCCAGCTGGCCGGGATGTCGTGCAGCCGGCGATAGGTGATGGCGCGCTGGTTCATCCAGGAGCCGAACACCGCCCCGACCGCGCCCCAGATCTGGTCCTTCGGGTCCTGCGGGAAGGGCTGGCCGAGATCGGTCTGGACCACGCCCTTGTAGCGGTCGACCAGGGTCTTCAGGTCAGCGGCCGTCAGCTCGGTGTCGAGCGACACGCCGCGCTCGCGCTTGATGCCCTCGAGCTCGTCCTCGAAGCGGTAATGCTCCACCCCCAGCACGACGTCGCCATACATCTGGATGAAGCGGCGGTAGCTGTCATAGGCGAAGCGCTCGTCGCCGGTGCGGGCGGCGAGGCCCTGGACGGTCTCGTCGTTCAGGCCGAGATTGAGCACCGTGTCCATCATGCCCGGCATCGAGGCACGGGCGCCCGAGCGGACCGAGACCAGCAGCGGGTTCGCCCTGTCGCCGAACTTGGCGCCGACGATCCCCTCGATCTGGGCCAGCGCCGCCTGCACCTGACCGTCCAGCTCCTCGGGATAGGAGCGGCCGTGGTCGTAGTAGTACGAGCAGACCTCGGTGGTGATGGTGAAGCCGGGCGGCACGGGCAGCCCCAGGACGCTCATCTCGGCGAGATTGGCCCCCTTGCCGCCGAGAAGGTTGCGCATGTCGGCGCGGCCGTCAGCCTTGCCGTTCCCGAAGCCGTAGACCCATTTGGTCATTTCGTTCTTCTCTCCGCCTTGGCGTTCGTGGGAGATGATTGAGTCGGATCTTAGACCCGAAACGGCGAAAGCGGTACGCCGGCCCCGGACCGGGCATTCGGACGGAGGACGGGCACATAGCCGCCTTCCAGAGCCGTTGCGGTCGGAATCATCGTACCTCCGCCTCGATCCAGCGCAGGGGGAACAACGGTTCGATCCCCGTGCGTGTTCCGTGTCTTGCAGCGCAGCGAGGCCACGAAGTCAAGCACGGAGAAACGGCGGAATTCCTCATAGTTTTATAAGCTTGCGACGCAACATGGTTGATTTTCCAACTGCTAAGGGCGGAGAGGGAAAGCCGCGCACATTTGATAAGCGGGCTTACGTTATAAAACAGTGTTCGCCGTCCCTGGTCCGGACGCACCAGGACCTCCGATTTTCCTGGAAGCACGAATGAATCGGTCCGTTCTCCCTTCGCGAAGGAAAGCGCCTCGCACCGACGCGGCGGAATGCCACGGCCGCCGCCGTTCGGCGACGGGTCCGTGGTCCCGCTTTGGCCACGAAGGGACGAGCAATCGGCCTGCCGTCCCAAACCGGTTGGTGCAGCCCCGGCTTCAACGAAAACCCGCCCTAGAAACCAGTGGAGCGCAGCGGACAGCCCGCCTATCGTCGCTGGAAGGGGGAGGAAAGTCTCATGAATCGATTCGCACTGGCCGCCGCCGCTGCCATCCTGTCGGCGAGCCTGCCGCTAGCGGCGCAGACTGCGCCCGATGGGCCGAAAGTGACCTTCATCCATGCCGGCACGCTGCTGGCCAAACCCGGCGAGAGCCCGCGCGGTCCCAGCACCATCATCATCCGGGGCGACAAGATCGCCGAGCTGCGCGACGGCTATGCCGAGGCGGAGCCGGGCGCCCGGGTCGTCGATTTGAAGGACCGGTTCGTGATGCCAGGGCTGATCGACATGCATGTCCATCTCTGGGGCATCGGCGGCGACCCGGTTGCCGACCGGATGACCGACCTGAACCGCGATGATGTCGACGACATGCTGTACGCGATCGCGAATGCGCGGGTGACACTGGAGGCCGGCTTCACCACCGTGCGCGATCTCGGCGGCGACGCCCGCGGCATGCGGGCGCTGCGCCAGGGCGTCGAGAACGGCGTGATCGCCGGCCCCACGGTGGTGAATGCCGGCAATGCGATCTCGGTCTCGGGCGGCCACGCCGATTCCACCAACGGCGTTGCCGGGATCTATGCCGAGGCGCTGCACCAGCACAACACCAACACCTGCGACGGCCCCGACGACTGCCGCCGTGCAGTGCGCGAGCAGGTGGCGCTGGGCGCCCAGGTGATCAAGTACATGTCGACGGGCGGCGTGCTCTCCAACGTCTCGGGTGGCCTGGGCCGCGCCATGACCGACGAGGAGATGAAGGCGATCGTCGACACGGCGCATGGCCTGGGCCGCCGGGTCGCGACCCACAGCCACGCCGCCGCCGGCACCAAGGCGGCGATCCGGGCCGGCGTCGACACCATCGACCACGGCACCTTCCTGGATGACGAGGCGATCGCGCTGCTGAAGGAGCACGGCACCTGGCTGGTCCCGACCATGATCGCCCCGGTCACGGCGGTGGAACAGGCCAGGGCCGGCGTGCTGCCGCCGGCGGTGCTGCCGAAGGCCGAGGAAGCGGCGGCCGTCGCCTTCGCCAGCCATTCCAAGGCCATCGCCGCGGGCGTGAAGATCGCCTTCGGCACCGACACCGGCGTGTCGAAGCATGGCGAGAACGCCCGGGAGTTCGCGCTGCTGGTGAAGGCCGGCCTGTCCCCGGCGGACGCGCTGAAGGCGGCGACGGTCAACGCCGCCGAAGCACTGGGCCGCAATTCGATCGGCGTGATCGAGGCCGGCAAGGATGCCGACATCATCGCGGTCGCCGGCAGCCCGTTGGACGATGTGACGCGGATGGAGTCGGTCGACTTCGTGATGCGTCATGGCGTCATCCACAAGGCCGACGGCCAGCGGCAGGCCTTCCCGGAGAGCTGAGAGACCGTCCGCAAATGCTACTGGTGCGGCCGTCTGGCGGCGGTTTCTCCGCTTCCGGTGCTCACGCACCAAATGTGCGCTGCGCTCCGGTTCTCGAAACCACCGCCAGCCGACTCACACCAGCGCATTTCCAAACGGTCTCTGAGCGATAGCAGTACCGTATAGGTTGGTTCGCGCATGCGAACCCAACGCCGGGCGGGTGGATGGATGTTGGGTGCCTTGGCGAACCCAACCTACGCCGAATTCGCGCCCTACCCTTCCACCTTCGAGAAGTCGGCGACGGCGTCCATCGACCGCGCCAGATCCTCCAGCAGCGCCAGGCGGTTCCGGCGCTGCGCCGGGTCCGGGTCGTTGACCAGCACCGCGTCGAAGAAGGCGTCGACCGCGGGGCGCCAGCCTGCCAGCACAGTCATCGCCCCGGCGAAGTCGCCGGCGGCCAGCGCCGCGCGCAGCGGCTGCGCATCGGCCTCCAGCCGCTCGAACAGCGCCCGCTCCTCGGCCATGGCGAAGCGCGCGGCATCGACCGCGCCGAACTCCTCCACCCCGTCCTTCTTGCGCTCGATCCGGACGATGTTGCCGGCCCGGCGATACGCGGTCAGGAGATTGGCACCGTCCTCGCTGCCGAGGAAGGCGGCCAGGGCGTCGACCCGGCCGAGCAGGCGCAGCAGGTCGTCCTCGCCGCCGACGGCGAAGACCGCGTCGATCAGGTCGTGGCGCACACCCTTCTCGCGCATCGCCACCTTGAGGCGGTCGGCGATGAAGGACAGCAGCTCCTCGACCACCACGGCCTTGTCGCGCAGCCCGTCGACGCGATAGGCGTCCCAGGCGGCGCCGAAGGCAGCGCGCAGCGGCAGGGCGATGCGATTTTCGATCACCAGCCGGATCATCCCCAGCGCGGCACGGCGCAGGGCGTAGGGGTCGCGGCTGCCGGTCGGCTTCTCATCGATGGCGAAGAAGCCGGCCAGGGTGTCGAGCTTGTCGGCCAAGGCCACGGCGATCGAGACCGGCGCGGTCGGACAGCGGTCGCTCGGCCCCACCGGCTTGTAATGGTCGGCGATCGCCTCGGCGACGTCCGTAGGCTCGTCCTGGGCCAGGGCGTAGTAGCGGCCCATCAGCCCCTGCAGCTCCGGGAACTCGCCCACCATCTCGGAGGTCAGGTCGGCCTTGGCCAGCCGCGCGGCGCGGTCGGCCCGGGCCGGATCGGCGCCCAGCTTCGGCGCCAGCCAGGCTGCCAGCGCCGCCATGCGCTCGACCTTCTGCGCCACGCTGCCGAGCTTCGCATGGAAGATGATCGGCTCGAGGCTCTTCACCCGGCCTTCCAGCGGCGTCTTGCGGTCCTGGTCCCAGAAGAACTTGGCGTCGGACAGGCGGGCGCGCAGCACCCGCTCATTGCCGTCGATCACCGTGGCGCCGCCATCCCTGGTCTCGGTGTTCGCGACCACGGCGAAGCGCGCCGCCAGCTTGCCGTCCGCGTCCTGCAGGGCGAAGTAGCGCTGATGGGTGCGCATCGAGGTGACCAGCACCTCCTCCGGCACCGCCATGAAGGCGTCGTCGATGCCGCCGATATAGGCGACCGGCCATTCGACCAGCCCCGCCACCTCCTCCAGCAGGCCCGGATCGTCGCGCAGCGTCAGGCCGGCGGCCTTGGCCTGGGCCTCGACCTGCTCGCGGATCAGCGCCTTCCGCTCCTCGCGGTCGAGCACGACATAGGCGGCGCGCAGCTTCGCCCGATAGTCGTTGAAGCCGGTGACCGTGATCCGGCCCGGCGCCAGGAAGCGATGGCCGACGGTCGAGTCGACCGCGGCCTTGGCGCCCTCGCCCGAGCCGTCGATATCCGGCTTATGCAGGTCGTAGCGGAACGGCACCAGCTTGCCGTCGAACAGCGCCAGCACATGGTGCAGCGGGCGCACCCAGCGCACCACCTCCTCCGCCGCGCGCATCGATTTCGGCCAGGGCAGGCCGAGGATCGCCTTGCGGATCACCTCCGGCAGCAGGTCCGCGGTCGGGCCGCCGGGGATGGTCAGGGTGGCGAACCAGATCTTGCCCTTGGGCGTGTCGCGCTGCTCGCACTGGTCGAGCGTCAGGCCCGTCGCCTTGAGGAAGCCCTCGATCGCCTGCTGCGGCGCGTCGACCTTGGGGCCCTTGCGCTCCTCGGTTACGTCCGGCCGCACCGCCGGCAGGCCGTCGACCACCAGAGTGAGACGCCGCGGCGTGACGAAGGCCTCGGCCCGGTCGAAGGCCAGCCCGGCCGCCTTCAGCGCGTCGGTGACGAGGGACTTCAGGTCCTCCGCGGCCCGCGCCTGCATGCGGGCCGGGATCTCCTCGGAGAAGAGTTCGAGCAGGAATTCGGCCATGTCACGCGGCGTCCAGCCAGAGTCGGCAGCAGGCCCGGGCGAGGTCGCGCACGCGGCCGATATAGGCAGCGCGCTCGACCACGGAGATCACGCCGCGGGCGTCGAGCAGGTTGAAGGTGTGGCCGGCCTTGAGGGCCTGGTCATAGGCCGGCAGCGCCAGGCGGCGTTCCAGCAGCGCCTTGCACTCCTGCTCCGCATCCTTGAAGTGCTGCAGCAGGATCGCGGTGTCGGCGTGCTCGAAATTATAGGCCGAATACTCGCGCTCGGCCCGCAGGAACACGTCGCCATAACGCTTGGCGCCCGGCGTCTGCGGGTCGTTGAACGGCAGGTCGTAGACGCTCTTCACGTTCAGCAGGTACATCGCCAGCCGTTCCAGCCCGTAGGTCAGCTCGACCGGGACCGGGTCGCATTCGATGCCGCCGACCTGCTGGAAATAGGTGTACTGGGTGACCTCCATGCCGTCGCACCAGACCTCCCAGCCGAGGCCCCAGGCGCCGAGCGTCGGGTTCTCCCAATCGTCTTCGACGAAGCGGATGTCGTGCACCGCCGGGTCGATGCCGAGGGCATAGAGGCTCTGCAGATACAGGTCCTGCGCATCCGCCGGCGCCGGCTTCATCAGCACCTGGAACTGGTAGTAATGCTGCAGCCGGTTCGGGTTCTCGCCATAGCGGCCGTCCTTCGGCCGGCGCGAGGGCTGGACATAGGCGACGTTCCACACCCGGTCGGGGCCGAGCGAGCGCAGCGTCGTCGCCGGGTGCGACGTGCCGGCGCCGACCTCCATGTCGTAAGGCTGCAGGATCAGGCATCCCTGGGCGGCCCAGAAATTCTGCAGCCGCAGGATGATCTCCTGGAAACTCTTCGGGGGTGGGGCGACCGTCGGCATGTCTCGGCTGGCGCTGAAGGAAGGCCGCGCACCATAGGGCGCCGGGCGGGAGGCTTCAAGCAGCGCGGGGTGTCAAACGGCCATGAACGGCCGGGAAGCATCACCCCTCGCAGCGGTGGCTCAGCCCATCGGCGTGATAGGCGCCGCAATTCGGGCAGCGGACCAGATCCTCGGCGCCCTTCTGCGCCTTGCGGGCACGGTGCTGCTGCGACAGCGCATCCCGTCGCGCCGCCGTCTCGCGGGCGACGCCGACGCGGCGTGCCACGCCCATCAGCCAGAGCACGCCGACCACGAGGGCGATGGCGACGAGAAGCTTGCCGAGCATCGGAATCCTTACAGCCCGTAGCGGGACCAGAGCAGCCGATCCTCCACCGCGCCGACGGCGCTGTCCACAGCGGCGGCGGCCAGGGTGTCGGCCCGGGTCAGCCGGCGCAGCCAGCCGGTCTGCTGCTGCACCGGCTTCAGCCGAACCTTCGGCCCGAACTTGGCGCGCAGCACGGCATGGGCATGGCCGATGCCGTCGGCGAGGCCGAGGGCGCGGCCCTTCGCGCCGGTCCAGAACTCGCCGGTGAACAGGGTGGCGTCATCCGCCGTCAGCCGGCCGCCGCGCCGGGCACGGATATGGGCGATGAAGGCGGCGTGGATCTCGCGCTGCAGTTCCTCCAGCTTGGCCACATCCTCCGGCCGCTCGGGCTGGAACGGGTCGAGGATCGATTTGCGGGTGCCGGCGGTGTGCATCCGGCGCTCGACGCCGATGCGCGCGATCGCGTCCTGGAAGCCGAAGCCGGCGGAGATCACGCCGATCGAGCCGATGATCGAGCTGTCATCGACCCAGATCTCGTCGCCGGCGCAGGCCAGCCAGTAGCCGCCCGAGGCCGCGACGTCCTCGACGAAGGCATAGACAGGGACCTTTTTTTCCTCCGCCAGGTCGCGGATGCGGCGCGCGATCAGCGAGGACTGCACCGGCGACCCGCCAGGCGAGTTCACCAGCAGCGCCACCGCGGCCAGCTTCTTCGGGGCGAAGGCGGCGGCGATCGGGCGGGCCAGCTTCTCCATCGACAGGCCCTGGGCCAGCAATCCGCGCCCGCCCCCGATCACGCCGCGCAGCGGCAGCACGGTCACCAGCGGCCCGTCGCCGCGGCCGAGGAAGGGAAGTCGGAGGCCCATGGAAACGCTCTCGATCGGTTGTCGTCGGCAGGATATGGGCCGCCACGGCTCGATTGCAAAAGGTCCGGTGCCTCAGAGCGCCAGCGGCGCCGCGTCGCGCAGCACCGCCTGAGCCGCCGAGGTGTAGCCGCCAT
>NZ_JANX01000179.1 GCF_000767795.1 Inquilinus limosus MP06
CGTCGGCCCGGCGGTCGAGGCGGCGGCCACACTGCTGGGCCCGGGCGCGCCGGCTGGGCACCCCGGTCACTCCATGTGCTGAACGAGCGCAAGGGCGGGTTGTTCGATGTCGACGGCCCCTATGTCGCCCCCGATCGCGGCGGTTGTGCCGGCGGCCGGCGAAGCGGTGGTGAAAAAAGAGCCTGCCCAACGCCTTCGCCGGAACCGACCTGGCGGAGCGCATCGCCGCCACCGGGCGCAAGACGCTCGTGACCATCGGCTTCATGACCCATATGTGCGTCGACGCCACCACCCGGTCGGCGGTCGATCACGGCCTGTTCTCGACGGTCGTGGCCGCGGCCTGCGCCAGCCGCGACCTGCCAGACCCGCTCGGCGGCGTGCGGCCGGCGGCAGAGGTGCATCGCGCGGCTCTGGCCGCTTTGGCCGACCGCTTCGCCGTGGTGGTGGCGCAGGGGGATGCCGTCCGCGACTGACGCGCTATCCTTCCGGGAAGGGGCGGCCCGCCGCGGCCGCCCACTCACCCGGAGGACCGCCATGGCCGCGAAGCCGCATGCCATTCCGCCCGCGGAGGTCGAGGCCCGCCTGGCCCGCGACCTGCCGCGCTGGCGCTACCAGGACGGCCGCCTGTATCGGCGCTACGAGACCCATGGCTGGAAGGGCACGATGCTGGCGATCGGCGCCATCGGCCATCTGGCCGAGGCCGCCTGGCACCACCCGGAGATCGCGGCCTCCTGGGGCTGGGTCGAGGTGCGGCTGAACACGCATGACGCCGGCGGCGACATCACCGACCGCGACTTTGCCCTGGCCCACAAGATCGAGGAGGTGGTGGCCTGGCAGCCGGCGCGCGACGGCGCCGGGCTGGACGGCACCCCGTCTGACCCGCGCTTCGCCTACATCAAGTATGACTGAGGCTTAGCCCTCGCGGCGGCGCTCGAAGCGGACGCCGATCGACTGGGCCTCGGGGAAGACGTCGAGCTTCTCGACCTCGGCCACGGCCCGCAGCACCATCGGATGGGCCATGGCGAGGTCCAGCACATGCTCGGCGACGGTCTCGATCAGCCGCACATGCTCGCGCTCGGCCAGGGCCTGCAGCCCCTGCACCAGCCCTTCATAGGAGGGGACGCGCCCGATGTCGTCGCCGATGCCGCCGGCCGGCAGTTCGACCTCCATCTCGACGCTGATGCGGACGCGCTGGCGCCGCTCCTCCTCATGGGCATAGACGCCGATCGACATCGGCACCACGAAGTCGCGCAGCCGGATCAGATAGGTCGCCGGGCGCGCGGTCTCGGCGGCGGGAAAGGCGGATGAACCCGGCTTCGATCCGGCGCGCGTGACGAGCGGGATCGGGGAACGGTACGGGGCACTCATGGTCAAGGCTGTCCGATTGGCGGATCCAGGCCGTGGCTCTGCCGGCCGAGGGTCCGATGGCGAGGCACGGGCGATCTGGCCGTGCGATGGCCTCAGGACCGCATCGTGCCGCGATCGGCCGGGGAAGGCGAGAGGAAATGCACGCGCTGCGTGCATGGCTCCCGCGACCCCGGCGAGGCGGATCCGGACCCGATCAGGTCGTCAGCAGGATGGCCCCGCGCCCTTTGATCGGCTCCGCCCCGGCGATCTTGGCGACGATGTCGCCCGGCCGCACCAGGCGGTGCAGCCCCTGCGACCACAGCACCCCGTCGACCCCGGCATGGACCGGCATGCGCGCCTGCGCCGGATCGGCCGCGGTCGGGTCGACGATGTCGGCGACGTGGTCGCCGCGGCGCAGCCGGGCGCCGAGCGGCTGCGAGTAGGTGACGATGCCGGCGACCGGGGCGCGCAGCATCTCGTTGCCGGCCAGCGGCGTGACCTCGCACCGCGCCTCGGGCAGCGGGCCGGGGTCGCCGGCCACCACGCCGCGGCGCTGCAGGAAGCGGATCAGCGCGTCGGCGTCGGCGCCGGCGGTCTCGTCATCGACATCGGCCTGGCCGCGCAGCTCGATGGTCGCCGCCAGGCAGGCGGGCGGCAGCGTCCGGCCATCGTCCAGGAGGCGCGGCAGCACCCACCAGGGCGAGGAATTGGCCTCGTCGAACGGGTTGTCGCCGGACTCCTCGGCCAGCAGCACCACCTCGGCCTGGAACTCGCGGGCCAGGTCCTCGGCGTCCGGCCACAGCGGCGTGCCGAGATAGACATGCACCGGCGCCCGGTTGTCGCAATGCAGGTCCAGCACGACATCGGCGTCGATCGACAGGCCCAGCAGCGTCTTGCGCAGGGCGGCGGTCTCGTCGGCCGGCTGCTGCTCCGCCAGCGCCGCCAGCAGGGCCGCGCGCACCAGCCGGACATCGCGCTCGGCATCGCCGGTCAGCTGGCCGGCGATGCGCGGCGCCACGATCGGGGCCAGGTCCGGATAATGCCGGTTGAAGTTGCCGCGGCCGTCCAGGGCGAAGCGGCCGACATGGTATTCCAGCACCGATTGCGACAGGCCGATCGGGTTGGCGGCCGGCACCACCACGATCTCGCCCCGGATCGCCCCGGCCGCGTCCAGCGCGTCCAGCCGGCGCAGCAGGTGATGGGCGGCCAACATGCCCGGCAACTCATCGGCATGCAGCCCGGCCTGGATGTAGGCCTTGGGGCGGGCGCCGGGCTGGCCGTAGCGATGCACCGTCACGGCGCGGCTGGTGCCGAGGGCGGGGGAGGGCAGCGGGATCCGGGTGACGCTCTTGCTCATGGCGGCTCTCTGGCTAAAGGCGCGGCACCCTAGCGCAGCCGCGGCGGGATGGCATCTACGTCAGGTGATTAAATTTTAATCAACAATGAAACGACTGCTCAAATTTCGATCATTCCGGAATCTCTGCCGGCCGTCCCGTCCCGGTTCCGCCGGTCTCCGACAAAACCGGCACGGCACTTGCTTCAACCCTCGGCGAAAGGGCGGTTCGTGCCGGTGCCGAACAGGGCGGCTGCCGACCGTCAGCCGGAAGGACGAAGGCTGGAGACAACTCGATGAAGCGGACGTTTTGGGGACTGGGAGGCGCAGTTTCCGCCTTGCTGATGGCGTTGCCGGCAATGGCGCAGGATGCGGCCGCCGCGCCGACGCTGAATTCCGGCGACACCGCCTGGATGCAGACATCGACGGCGCTGGTGCTGATGATGACCATCCCGGGGCTGGCGCTGTTCTATGGCGGCATGGTGCGCAAGGCCAATGTGCTGTCCATCCTGATGCAGTGCTTCGCCATCACCTGCCTGGTCAGCATCATCTGGATGGTGCTGGGCTACAGCCTGGCCTTCGGCCCCGGCGGCGCCTATGTCGGCGACCTGTCGCGCGGCTTCCTGAAGGGCCTCGAGGTCGGAGCGCTGAGCGGGACGATCCCCGAAAGCGTGTTCATGATGTTCCAGATGACCTTCGCGATCATCACCCCGGCGCTGATCGTCGGCGCCTTTGCCGACCGCATGAAGTTCTCGTCGCTGCTGGTCTTCACCACCCTGTGGTCGATCGTCGTCTACTCGCCGATCGCGCATTGGGTGTGGCAGTCGAATGGCTGGCTGTTCGGGGCCGGCGTGCTCGACTTCGCCGGCGGCACGGTGGTCCACATCAATGCCGGCATCGCCGGCCTCGTCGCCTGCATCGTGATCGGCAAGCGGCACGGCTACGGCGCCGGCGTGGTGCATGCCTTCGCGCCGCACAACCTGGTGCTCAGCGTCATCGGCGCCTCGCTGCTGTGGGTGGGCTGGTTCGGCTTCAACGCCGGTTCGGCGCTGGCCGCCGGCGGGTTGTCGGGCATGGCCTTCGCCGTGACCCACATCGCCACCGCCGCGGCGGCGCTGGCCTGGATGCTGGTCGAGTGGGGCGCCAAGGGCAAGCCCAGCGTGCTCGGCATCATCTCCGGCGCGGTCGCCGGCCTGGTGGCGATCACCCCTGCCTCCGGCTTCGTCAACCCGATGGGCGCGCTGGCGATCGGCATCGCCGCTGGCATCATCTGCTACTTCTCCGCGACCTCGCTGAAGAAGGCGCTGGGCTATGACGACTCGCTCGACGTCTTCGGCGTGCACTGCGTCGGCGGCATCGTCGGCGCGATCCTGACCGGTGTCTTCGCCGACCCGGCGGTCAATTCGCTCGGCACCGGCCTGCTCTACGGCAACCCCGGCCAGGTCTGGATCCAGGTCGAGGGCGTGCTGGCGACGCTGGTCTGGAGCGGCGTGGTCACCGCGGTGCTGCTGTTCCTGATCAAGGCGGTCATGGGCATCCGGGTTTCGGAAGAGGCGGAGCGCGACGGCCTCGACCTCGCCCTGCACGGCGAGGCGGTGCAGTAACGCTGCCGCATATGGCGGCCAGACTTGGGGCGTCCTTCGGGGCGCCCCTCTTTTTTTGGGCCGGGCCTCAGCCCCGGTCCGCCCAGCGCATCCAGGTCGCGGCCGGCGGCGCCCTGGTGCTGCCGGTCGGCGGCCAGGCGGCCTATGAGGGGCAGGAGCCCTTCATCCCGCCCTGGGCAACCTGACGCCCTTGGAGACGCAACCTCAGTTCGTCCCGGGGCGAACCGTGAGGTGGCGGGCCGGCCCCCGGCCGTACCCGCCTGCCTTCGGGGAGGACTCTATGAAATCCATCGCAATCGGTGTCGCGGCGGGGCTGCTCCTCGCTGCTTCGGCCTTCGCCATGGACGAGCCGGCGAAGACCATGAAGACCTCGGCCGGCGAGGTCTACACGGACGAGAAGGGCATGACGCTCTACGTCTACGACAAGGACGAGGCCGGAAAGTCCAACTGCGTCGACAAATGCGCCGCCAACTGGCCGCCGTTCAAGGCCGCGGCCGGCGCCACGGCCATGGGCGAGTGGACCGTCGTCAAGCGCGCCGACGGCACCATGATGTGGGCCTATGACGGCAAGCCGCTCTACACCTATGTCAAGGACCAGAAGTCCGGGGATGTCACCGGCGACGGCGTCGGCGGTGTCTGGCACGTCGCCAAGCCGGACTGAGCGCTGCCGGAAAAAGGAGAGGGCGGCCGAAGCCGCCCTCTCGTCGTCCTGAACCTTGAGGCCGCGTCAGCGGGCCTGGGACATGGCGATCGCGGTGTCGCCCATCCGGTTCGAGAAGCCCCACTCGTTGTCGTACCAGGTCAGGATCCGGACGAAGGTGCCGTCGATGACCTTGGTCTCCTTGATCGCGAAGATCGAGGAGTGCGGGTCGTGGTTGAAATCGGTCGACACCAGGTCCTCCTCGTAGAAGCTGAGGATGCCCTTCAGCTTGCCGCCGGCGGCCTGCCTGATCGCGGCGTTGACCTCCTCGACCGAGGTCGGGCGCTTGGCGACGAACTTGAAGTCGACCACCGAGACGTTCGGCGACGGCACGCGGATCGAGGTGCCGTCCAGCTTGCCCTTCAGCTCCGGCAGCACCTTGCCGACGGCCTTGGCGGCGCCGGTCGAGGTCGGGATCAGGTTCAGCGCCGCGGCCCGGGCCCGGTGCAGGTCCTTGTGCATCGTGTCGACGATGCGCTGGTCGCCGGTGTAGCTGTGGATCGTGGTCATGAAGCCGTGATCGATGCCGATCGCGGCATGCAGCACCCAGGCCACCGGCGCCAGGCAGTTGGTGGTGCAGGAGGCGTTGGAGACGATCGTGTGCCCGGCCGTCAGCTTGTCGTGGTTGACGCCGTAGACGACCGTCAGGTCCTCGTCGGTCGCCGGGGCCGAGATCAGCACCTTCTTGGCGCCGGCCGTCAGCTGCTTCGCCGCGTCGTCGCGCTTGGTGAAGATGCCGGAGCATTCCAGCGCGATCTCGACGCCCATCGCTCCCCAGGGCAGCTGGGTCGGGTCGCGCTGCTGCACCGCCTTGATGCCGTGGCCGTTGACGATCAGCGTGTCGCCCTCGACCTGGACGTCGAACGGCGCCCGGCCGTGGACGCTGTCATATTTCAGCAGATGCGCGTTGGTCTTGACGTCGGCGAGGTCGTTGATCGCGACCACCTCGATGTCCTTGCGCCCGGATTCGATCAGCGCCCGCAGCACCAGGCGCCCGATGCGCCCGAACCCGTTGATGGCAACCTTCACGGCCATGTCGTCTTCTCCGATCCGATGGTCTTGTACCGATAGCGTGTGGGGAACCAACCCGGTTCCCTTCCAAGCGGGAAGGGCTGGTTCCCGGCCTCGGCGTTACAGCTTGGCCTTGGCGGCGGCGACGACCGCCTCGGCCGTGATCCCGAAATGCTTGTACAGCTGCTCATAGGGCCCCGAGGCGCCGAAGCCGGTCATGCCGACGAAGCCGCCCTCCGCGCCGATATAGTGGTCCCAGCCCTGGCGCACGCCGGCCTCGACCGCAATGCGGACCACGCCCTGGCCCAGCACCCGGCGGCGATAGTCGGAGGGCTGGCGGTCGAACAGCGCCGTGCAGGGCATGGAGACGAGGCGGGTGCCGATGCCCTCGGCCTCCAGCAGGTCCCGCGCCGCATTGGCGATCGACACCTCCGACCCGGTGGCGACCAGCAGCACGCGCGGCGTGCCGGTCGCCTCCCGCAGGATGTAGCCGCCCTTGGCCGACAGGTTCTCGGCATTGGCGTCGAGCCGCAGGGTCGGCAGGTTTTGGCGCGTCAGCGCCAGCACCGACGGGGCGTCCGGCGTCTCCAGCGCGATCTGCCAGGCCTCGGCGGTCTCGACCGCGTCGCAGGGGCGGAACACCATCAGATGCGGGATCGCCCGCAGGGCCGAGACATGCTCCACCGGCTGGTGGGTCGGGCCGTCCTCGCCGAGGCCGATCGAGTCATGGGTCATGACGTAGACGACCCGCTGGCGCATCAGTGCCGCCAAGCGGATCGACGGGCGGCAATAGTCGGTGAAGGTCAGGAAGGTGGCGCCGTAGGGGATGATGCCGCCATGCAGCGTCAGCCCGTTCATCGCCGCCGCCATGCCGTGCTCGCGCACGCCGTAGCGGATGTAGCGGCCGCCATACTTGCCCGGCTCGATGTCGGTCGACGCCTTGGTCTTGGTGTTGTTCGACGGCGTCAGGTCGGCCGACCCGCCGATCAGCTCCGGGATCGCCGGCACCAGCAGCTCCAGCACCTGGCCGGAGGCGACGCGGGTGGCCAGGCTGGGCTTGGCGGCCGAAGTCTCGGCCTTGAACTTGGCCAGGATGCCGTCGAGGCCGGAGGGCAGGGCGCCGGTCATGGCCTGGCGGAAGGCGGCACGGACCTCGGCCGGGGTCTTCGACAGCCGCGCGTCCCAGGCCAGGCGCTCGGCCTCGCCGCGCTTGCCGATCTCGCGCCAGGCGGCGATCGTCGCCTCCGGCACCTCGAAGGGCGGGTAGGGCCAGTTCAGGTTGGCGCGGGTGGCTGCGACCTCGTCCTTGCCCAGCGGCGAGCCGTGGGTGGCGCTGGTGCCCTGCTTGTTCGGGGCGCCCCAGCCGATGATGGTCTTGCAGGCGATCAGGCTCGGCCGCTCATCGGCCAGCGCCGCGTCGATGGCGGCGGCGATCGCGTCCGTGTCGTGGCCGTCGACGCGCTGGACGTGCCAGTGGTAGGCCTCGAAGCGCTTCTGCACGTCGTCGCTGAAGGACAGCGAGGTCGGGCCGTCGATGGTGATGTGGTTGTCGTCGTAGAGGACGATCAGCCGGCCCAGCTTCAGGTGCCCGGCCAGCGAGCAGGCCTCGTGGCTGACGCCCTCCTCGAGGTCGCCGTCGCCGCAGGTCACCCAGGTGTGGTGGTTCACCAGATCGTCGCCGAAGCGGGCGTTCAGGATGCGCTCGGCCAGCGCGAAGCCGACGGCGTTGCCAAGGCCTTGGCCCAGCGGGCCGGTGGTGGTCTCGATTCCGGCCTCGTGATCGACCTCCGGATGGCCCGCCGTGTGATGGCCCAGCTGCCGGAAGTGCTTGATCTCGTCGAGCGTGATCTTGCTGTTGCCGGTCAGGTACATCAGCGAATACAGCAGCATCGAGCCGTGGCCGCCGGACAGGATGAAGCGGTCGCGGTCGGCCCAGGTCGGGTGCGCGGCGTCGAACTTCAGGTAGCGGCTGAACAGCACCGTGGCGACGTCGGCCATGCCCATCGGCATGCCGGGATGGCCGCTCTTCGCAGCCTCAACCGCGTCCAGGGACAGGAAGCGGATGGCGTTCGCCATGTCTGAGTGGGTCACGGTCCGGGGGCTGTCGCTCATGGCATCGATCCGTTCGGGGCACGGGGATCCGGCGATGGCCCGCCCAGGCTCTCATCAGGCGGGCTGTCGTCGGGGGCGGCGGCACCATGCAGCCCGGCGTCCCCCGCGTCAATGCCACCAAATGCCCAATTCGGGCCGAAATCGAGGGCCGAAAGGTCCGACATTCCTGCCGGCCGGGCCGGGGCGGACGGAAGCGCTGGAGGTTGGCTCGGCGCTGCGCTAGACAAGTCGGACATATCGGTCGGAACGCATGCCGGCCGCAGGGTTTCGGAGATCTGGGATGGAACGGTTCGACGGGGTGCGCCTGGCGCGGCCGGTGCTGGAGGATTTCGCGGCGGCGCTGCTGCGCGGTGCCGGGATGTCGGATGACGCCGCGGCAGCGACGTCGCGGGCGATGACCGACGCCTCGGCCCGCGGCGTCGACACCCATGGCGTCCGGCTGGTGCCATTCTATCTCGACCAGCTGCAGAACGGCCGGGTCAATCCGGCTCCCAAGGTTACTGCGACCCGCACCGCCCCGTCCTGCGTCGTCATCGATGCCGATGGCGGCCTCGGCCACCTCGCCAGCTACCGCGCCGTCGACGAGGCGGCGAAGGTGGCGGAGGAGACGGGGCTGGCCGCCGCGGTGGTCACCCGCTCGGCCCATCATGGCGCCACCGGCGTCTACACCCTGGCGGCGGCGCAGCGCGGCTTCGTCGCCTTCGGCTGCACCCATGCCGACGCGCTGGTGGTGCCGCATGGCGGGGTGAAGCCGTTCTTCGGCACCAACCCGATCAGCTTCGCCGCCCCGGCGCGGGACGAGGAGCCGATGCTGCTGGACATGGCCACCAGCGCCATTCCGCTGAACCGCGTGCATCTGCGCCGCGACACCGGCGCGCCGCTGCCGCCGGAGGTCGCGGTCGGCGACGACGGCATCGCCACCACCGACCCGCATGTCGCCACCGGCCTGATCCCGGTCGGCGGGCTGGGCTACGGCTACAAGGGCGCCGGGCTGGCGATGATGGTCGAGATCCTGTGCGCCAGCCTGGCCGGCATGCCGCACGGCTTCCGCATGACCAAGTTCACCGGCCCCGGCGAGCCGGTGCATATCGGCCATTTCTTCCTGCTGCTGAAGCCGCGGGCCTTCGCCGCCGGCGGCTATGAGGACTCGCTGGCGGCGATTCTCGCCGATCTGCGGTCGCAACCGGCCCAGCCGGGGCAGGAGGTGATGGCGCCGGGCGACCCGGAGAAGTGGGAGGCGGCGGAGCGCGCCCGGCTTGGCGTGCCGCTGGACCGCCGCACTTGGGAGCGTCTGGCGGCCTTCGCCGGCACGGTCGGCGTGGTGGTCCCCGAAGCGTCCGTTGACGCAGGGCAGGCCGACGCATAGTTTCAGCCGGATGACGCTGGATCTGGAGTCCCGCCCATGAGCGGGTTGACCGCCGAGCTGGACCGACTGGAACGCGCGCTGGAGCGCCTGGATGCCGCTGTCGCGGCCCAGGAGGAGCGCCGCCAGACGCAGATCGACGAGATTGCGGACCGCGTGCGCACGCAGGCGGTGACCGAGATCGAGACCGAGCTGCGCGAGGATACGGCGACGGTGGCGGCGCGGGTCACCCAGGTGATCCAGCGCATCGAGACCCTCTTGGAAAAGTGACGCCGTGGCCCGGGTCGAAATCAATCTGAACAACCGCCCCTATCCGATCGCCTGCGAGGACGGTCAGGAGCCGCGCGTCCGTGAGGTCGCCGCCTTCGTCCAGGACCGGATCCGCGAGATCCAGGGCTCGGTGCGGTCGGCCACCGACACGCATCTGCTGGTCATGGTCGCCTTGATGCTGGGCGACGAGCTCCTGGATCTGCGCGAGGGCAAGATCCCGGGCGCGCCGGCCGCGGCGCCGTCGCCGCTGGACGACCCCGAGCTGTCGTCGCGGCTGCAGAAGCTCGCCGATCGGATCGAGGCCATTGCAGCCCGGGTCGAGACGCCCTAAATCTGTTCGCGGAGCGGGGCTGCGCGGTGCGACAGGTCGCTTTGTCCCTGGGGCCGATGCGCTTCTCTTAGGGGGCTGTCCCTGCCGGGATCGTGGTCCTGGACACACGGCACCCACCTGCTGTTGCAGGGCCCAAGAGGAGACGATATGACCACCGGCCGATGCGGCTCCGCTACCACCTCTTTCTTCCCCAGCCGCAATGCCTGACGGGACCGAGCTGCGCGACGCCAAGAAGGCGTTCCGGGCTGCGGC
>NZ_JANX01000180.1 GCF_000767795.1 Inquilinus limosus MP06
ACCTTCAAAAAAGGGGGCCGGGCTTCTGCGTTTCAGCGGAAGCGGAAGGCGATCAGCGGCATCTTGTAGGTCTCGCGCACCTCGGAGATCGGCTTGCCGTCCTGGCGCAGCACGATGGCGCGGTTCTCGAACAGCGAGGCCGCCGGGTCATAGGCCGGGGCCGGCGCTGCAGCCGCCCAGGTGGCAAGCTGCGCCGCCGGCATCCGCTCCCACCCCTCCGGCAGCGCCTGCCACAGCACGGTCGAGGACAGGGTGCGGCGCGACGGGCCGAGCGGCCGGATGGCGCGGCCGAACGGCGTGTCGGTCCCGGTCAGCGTCGCGTTGATCTCCGGCGTCAGCCGGTTCGGCAGGTACCAGTTGTCGGCCTCGGACAGCACCTGGTCGCCGCAGACCAGCTGCACCCGGCGATACACCACCGGCTCGGCCGCATCGGTGATCTCCAGCTCCTGCCGCTGCTGGTCGGTCAGCGCCACCTCGCCCGGCACGCGCTTGGCCACGATCTTGGCCGCCGGCGCCAGGCCGTAGCGGCCGCACCAATCCTCCAGGAACAGGGTGGCGCTGTCGGTGGCGCCCAGCCCGGCGCGCAGCGACTGCACCAGGGCGGTCAGCGCCAGCCGGTCGGACAGGCCGGCGGCGCCGGCTTCCTGGCCGGTCGCCACCTCGGCCCGAACCAAAGCGAGCGGCGCGGTCAGCGCCAGGGCGGCAGCGGCAGCGACGATCGGCAGGCGGCGCAGCATCGGGTTCCTCATCCTCCGGATCGTCCGGCCATGGCGGGCGCAGGATGGCCCTGTAGCCGACCGAAGGCGCCACGGCAATCCGCCGCAGGTGCCGTCACGCCGCCTGGTGCTCGCAGCGGTTCACCTCGACCGTCACATGCGACAGGCCGGACAGGCCGCCGAGCCGGGCCTTGTACTGGGCCGGCGGCAGCGGCCGGTCGCTGACCAGCGACACGATCGCCGCGGCATGGCCGGGGCCAACGCGCCAGAGATGCAGGTCGGCAATGCGGTCGCCCCCGGTCTCGAGCCGGCCGCGGATCGATTCGGCCAAGCCCGGATCCGGCACGGTGTCGAGCAGCACCGCCCCCGAATCGCGCAAGAGGCCCCAGGACCAGCGCGCGATCATGATGCCGCCGACGATGCCCATCACCGCATCCATCCAGGCCCAGCCGTAGAAGCGCCCGGCGAGCAGGCCGAGGATGGCGCCGACCGAGGTCACGGCATCGGCCAGCACATGGAAATAGGCGGCCCGCAGGTTGTGGTCGCGGTCGTGATGCCCGTGGTGGTCATCGTGATCATGGCCGTGCCCATGATCGCGCCCATGGCCGTGACCGTGCCCATGGTGATGATCGTGGCCGTGGCGATGGCCGCCGTCATGCAGCAGCCAGGCGCTGGCGATGTTGACGGCGAGGCCGACCCCGGCGATGGCGATCGCCTCGTCATAGGCGATGGCGACCGGGCTCAGGAGCCTGACGATCGATTCCCAGCTGATGCCGATCGACACCACCGCCAGCACCAGGGCGCTGGCGAAGCCGGCGAGATCGCCCAGCTTGCCGGTGCCGAAGGCGAAGCGCGGGTCGCGCGCGTGCCGGCGGGCATAGCCATAGGCCAGCGCGGCGACGCCGAGCGCCCCGGCATGGGTGGCCATGTGCAGCCCGTCGGCCAGCAGCGCCATCGAGCCGAAGGCGAGGCCGCCCAGGATCTCGACCACCATCATCGCCGCGGTCAGCGCCACCACCCAGCGGGTGCGGCGCTCGTTGCGGTCATGGTCGGCGCCGAGGAACAGGTGGTCGTGCCGCCACGCGTCGAGGGAATGGCTGTGCATCGCCGCCTCCCGATGTTCAGTGGAGCAGGAGCTGGGCCGGATGGCCGGTCCAGTCGCAGACCTCGCGCGTGGCCACCGCGACCGGCACTTCCGGATGGTTGTGGCGGTACAGGGTCAGCGCGGCCTCGAAGGCCCATTCCGGCGGTTCGGCCCGGGCGCAGAGCTCGCGGTAGACCCGTTCGACGGCGACGCGGCAGCACATGGTCTGGTTGGCCTCTAGAGATACTTGGTGATCTCGCGCAGCGAGGCGAGCCGGGCCTCCCGGCCCTCCGACGCCCCGTTGGAGAGATGCGCGATGCAATGGTCGACATGGTCGAGGATCAGCATGGTCTTCGCCTTCTCCACCGCCTTGACGACGGCCTGGAGCTGCTGGGCGATGGCGAGGCCGTCCTCGCCGGCCTCGACCATGCGCAGCGTGGCGGCGAGATGCCCCTGCGCCCGCTTCAGCCGGCCCAGGATCTCGGGATTGTTGGCGTGGCTCATGGAGATAACCTATCCCCCCGGAGGGGATAGGGCAAGGGACGGACGGTCGCAGGGAATTGCTCCCGCCGAGGATGTGCACCGCGGCAGACCGCCTCTAAGATTGCCTCTCCCGCCTGGCGGGAGAGGTCGGGCTCGCGCAGCGAGACCGGGTGAGGGTTGGTCCTGGCCTCGACGCCCTCCCTCACCCGGAGGCGCAAGCGCCTCCGGCCTCTCCCGTAAACAGGAGAGGCAAAAGGAGCGGTTATCGACACGGTTTCTCCGCCCCATACCCTCATCGCGAGCGTGGCGAAGCGATCCAGGGCGGCTCGAGGCCGTCCCTGGATTGCTTCGTCGGCTTCGCCTTCTCGCAGTGACGGTGTGGGAGTCAGGCCGCGTCCGTCCTAGGCGGCCGCGGCCTCCGGCTGGCGCACCGCCTTCACTCGGGTGATGCTGCGGCGGCCGTCGATGGCGGCCGGGATGTCGCCGGCGATGGTGGCGCGGCGCACCACCCGGCGCCGGTCGCCATAGTCGTTGACCGCATAGTGCTGGGTGGCGCGGTTGTCCCAGATCGCCACGTCGCCCGCCCGCCACTGCCAGCGCACCGTGTTCTCCGGCCGCGTCACATAGGCCTGCAGCGTCGCGAAGAGCTGCGCCGATTCATTGGCCGACAGGCCGAGGAAGCGGCGCACGAAATGGCCCAGCACCAAAGTGCGCTCGCCGGTGGCCGGATGCACCCGCACCACCGGATGCTCGGTCTCGTACACGGTCGAGGCGAAGACCTCGCGATGATAGCGCAGCCGCTCCGCCGTCGCCTCCGGGTGCGCGGCGGCATAGTCGTAGTCGTTGCTGTGCAGGGCCCAAAGCTGGTCGGCCAGGCCGCGCAGCGGCGCCGGCAGGTCGAGATAGGCGGTGGCGGTGTTGGCCCAGATGGTGTCGCCGCCGAACTCCGGCACCGTCACCGCGCGCAGGATCGAGGCCTGGGGGTAGGCGTCGACGAAGGTGACGTCGGTGTGCCAGGAATTGGCCCGCTGGCCGCGGGCGGAATCGAGCTCGAGCAGGAAGTCGGCGCCCGTCGCCACCGGCTGGGTCGGGTGCGCCACCGGGTCGCCCAGCGCCCGGGCGAACGCCTCCTGCCCGGCATCGTCGAGGTCCTGGCCGCGCAGGAAGACCACCTTGTGCCGGTGCAGCGCCGCGCGCAGCCGGTCCAGGGTCGCGGCATCGAAGCCACCGGAGAGGCGGAGGCCGCGGATCTCGGCGCCGATGCGGCCGGCGACCGGGCGCAGGTCGAGGCCGGCATCCGGATGAAGGTCGCCCATGCTGTGCTCCTGTCCATTCACATCGCGGCGTTGACTATATCTTAGATATACATTTTTAAAGAGATCAATATTCATAATTTACATCAGCAATAGAGATTACAGATCCGGGACCCTCGGATGCCGCGAATGCCGTTCCGCGCCGGCGCGGTCCGTCGTACAGGACGGGCATATCGGAGGGGCAGTGGATCGATCGGACATCATCGTGGCGGACCGCGCCGGCTCGGGGGGCCGCCATGGCCTGACGGACCGCCCGGTCCTGGCCAGCTTCCTGGCCGTCGCCGTGCTGTGCGCCCTGCTGGTCGCCTTCGCCGACCGTCCGGCGGCGCTGTGGTTCGAGGCGCATCGCGGCTCGTCCGTCATCGCCGCGGTCAAGCTGTTCACCGATATCGGCCTCGGCGTGTGGTGGTACGCGCTGGCGATCCTGGGCTGGCTGGGCTTCCGCCTGGCCGCCTTCCTGGCCGCTCACGGCGATGTCCGGGCCCGGCGGCTGAAGCGGGCCCGCGGCTTCGGCTTCATGTTGGCGGCGCTGCTGGCCACCACCGTCACCAACTGGCTGCTGAAGGCGGCGATCGGCCGGCCACGGCCGCGCCACCTGTTCCGCCAGGACGCCTTCGCGCCGCACCCCTTCGGCTGGGACCTGTTCTCGAACAGCTTCCCCTCCGGCCACGCCCAGACCATGGCCACGGCGATGACGGCGCTGTGGATCCTGTTTCCGCGCTGGGGCTGGGCCTTCGGCCTGCTGGGCGGGCTGGTGGCGCTGAGCCGCGTCGTCGTCACCTCGCACTACCCGGCCGACATCGTCGCCGGCGCCTGGCTGGGCGTGGTCGTGGCCCTGGCCGTGCGCCGCTGCCTGGAGGCGACCGGCGGGCCGGTCACCATCACACGATGATCGACCTGATCGCCGCCCTGATCCCGGTGCTGGCGCCGGTGATCGCCTCCGCCGCCGTCGGCTATGTCTGGGCCCGGTCGCGCCATCCCTTCGACCTGGGCTTCGTCACCCGCCTCGTGACCTATGTCGGGTCGCCCTGCCTGGTGTTCTCGACCCTGACCAAGTTCCACGTCCCGGCCGGCGAGATCATCGGCCAGGCCGGGCTGGCGATGCTGTCGGTCTTCGCCTGCGGCCTGGTCGGCGGGCTGGCGCTCTACGCCACCGGCCGGGCGGTGCGGCCGCTGCTGCCGACGGTGATGCTGCCGAATGCCGGCAATCTCGGCCTGCCGATCGCCTATTTCGCCTTCGGCGACGAGGGGCTGGCCCTGGCCCTGCCCTTCTCCGCCGCCATGACGCTGCTGCAGTTCACCGTCGGCGTCTCCTGCGCCTCGGGCCACAGCCGCTGGACCGAGATCCTCAAGACGCCGACGATCTATGCCATCCTGCTGGCCATCGCCTTCGCCGCCGGCGGCATCGACACGCCACGCTGGCTGGGCAACGCGACGGAGCTCCTGGGCGGCGTCACCCTGCCCTTGATGCTGATCGCGCTGGGCGTGTCGCTGGCCAGCCTGCGCATCGCCAATCTCGGCCGCGCCTTGTGGCTGGCGGCGCTGCGCCTGGGCCTCGGCCTCGCCGCCGGATACGGGGTGGTGTGGCTGGCCGATATCCCGCAGCCCGCCGCAGCGATCCTGATCCTGCAATCGGCGATGCCGCCGGCGGTGTTCAACTACCTGTTCGCCGCCCGCTATGGCGGCCCGGTGGAGGAGGTGGCCGGCGCCGTGGTCGTCGGTACCGTCATCAGCCTGCTGACCCTGCCCGTGCTGCTGGCGATTCTCATGGCGTAGGGGCGAGCGATTGGGGGGCTCCCCTGGTGTCATTGCCGGGCTTGACCCGGCAATCCAGGGGCCACCCGGAGCGGCATCGACAGTCTCTGGATGCCCGGGTCAAGCCCGGGCATGACAATGTGGGAGCAGGGCAACCTACCCCTGCTCGATCTCCCGCTTCCGAGCCTCGTAGGTCGCCGGATCGATCAGGCCGCGCCGGCGCATGATCTCCAGCGCCACCAGCGCCCGGCCGCGATTGTCCTCGCCGACCGAGCCGCTCTCGGCATCCGTATCGCCGCCGGCCGCGCCGGGCCGCGCCTTCTCCGCCATGATACCATCCGTCCGTTCTGCGACGCCGCGCGCGCTTCCGTCCGGAAGCCGCAGCGCCTATGACGACAGACCATGACTCACGCGAGAAGGCCGGTCGAGATGTGGAGGAAGCGGATCCTGCGGTCCCTGGCGCTGGCGGTGCCGGCCATCGCCATCGCGGCAGCCGTGGCCTTCTGGCTCGGCCCCCCCGGCGGCCGCGGCGTCGTCGGCCAGTTCGGCTCGGTCGGCGGCCCGATCGCGCTGGTCGACCAGGCTGGCAAGCCGGTCACCGAGAAGGACTTCGCCGGCAAGGACGCGCTGATCTTCTTCGGCTTCACCAACTGCCCCGATGTCTGCCCGACCGAGCTGTCGACCATGGCGGCGGCGCTGGACACGCTGGGGGCGAAGGCCGAGGGCGTGGTGCCGGTGTTCATCACCGTCGATCCGGAGCGCGACACGCCCGAGGTGGTGGGCCAGTACGCCCAGGCCTTCTATCCCGGCATGGTCGGGCTGACAGGATCGGCCGAGCAGATCGCGGCGGCGGCCAAGGCCTTCCGCGTCTACTACAAGAAGGCGCCGCAGCCGGACGGCTCCTACTCCATGGACCACACCGCCTTCACCTATCTGATGGGGCCGGACTGGCAGGTGCTGGACGTGCTGCCGCCGCAGCTCTCGCCGCAGCAGATGGCCGAGCGGATCGGCAAACAGCTCTGACCGGCCACGAAGCGGGTTGCGTTCCCGCCCGGCGTGCTATCGTGGCCCCGACCTGACCTTCGCTCTCGGAGTTGCTCCCATGACCCTTCGCCATGCCGTCCTGGCCGGGATCGCCTTCCTCGTCCTCAACGGCTGCTCCGAGCGCGAGGCGCGGCAGCAGCAGGCGCTGACGGCCCAGAGCGACCTCGTCGGGCTGAGCGAGGCGCGGCTGCTGTCCTGCGCCGGCACGCCGTCCCGCACCCGCAGCAACGGCAACACCCACTACCTGACCTATCAGAGCGCCGGCATGTCCGCGGACGAGGCCGCCGGCGTCGGCGGCTTCGGCGGCACGGGCGGGACCGACATGGGCATCAGCCCGGTCAATGCCGGCATCGGCCAGAAGATCGGCACCAGCGCGCTGGACCCGAACTACTGCGAGGCCACCTTCACCCTGGTCGACGGCCGCGTCGCCGAGGTCCGCTACCGCACCTCCGGCGGGTATTTCCGCACCGCCCAGTGCTCCGACATCGTCGCGCCCTGCATGGGCGGACCGACCTTCGACCCCGGCCAGCCGAAGCCGTAAGCGCATCGCCGTCGGCGGGGGAGCACAAACCGTCGCGGATCGGATGGACCCGGGGCACGGAATCCGGGCCTCTGGTCGCTATCTGCCCGGGGCGGTTGCCGATCCCGCCCTTGGGCACTAAAAGCGTCATACTGCAGCGCGAAAAGCGCCGTCCCATGGAGTGCGAGGCGATGAAGATCCTGGTCCCGGTCAAACGGGTGATCGACTTCAACGTGAAGGTCCGCGTCAAGGCCGACGGGTCGGGCGTCGACATGGCCAACGTCAAGATGTCGATGAACCCCTTCGACGAGATCTCGGTCGAGGAGGCGATCCGCGCCAAGGAAGCCGGCAAGGCGACCGAGGTCGTGGCCGTCTCGGTCGGCCCGGCCCAGGCGCAGGAGACGATCCGCACCGCCCTGGCCATGGGCGCCGACCGCGGCCTCCTGGTGCAGACCGATGTCGAGTTGCAGCCCCTGGCCGTGGCCAAGATCCTGAAGGCGCTGGTCGACAAGGAACAGCCGCAGCTGGTGATCCTGGGCAAGCAGGCGATCGACGACGACGCCAACCAGACCGGCCAGGCGCTGGCCGCCCTCCTGGGCTGGGGCCAGGCGACCTTCGCCTCGAAGCTGGTGATCGAGGACGGCGCCGCCCTGGTGACGCGCGAAGTCGATGGCGGCCTCGAGACCATCCGGGTCAAGCTGCCGGCGATCATCACCACCGACCTGCGCCTGAACGAGCCGCGCTACGCCTCGCTGCCGAACATCATGAAGGCGAAGAAGAAGCCGCTCGACACCGTCAGCCCGGCCGATCTGGGCGTCGACCCGGCGCCGCGGCTGAAGACGCTGAAGGTGGCCGAGCCGCCGAAGCGCAAGGGCGGCGTCAAGGTCGCCAGCGTGCAGGAGCTGGTGGCCAAGCTGAAGACCGAAGCGCGCGTGATCTGAGGGCGGGGGAGCAAGCCATGTCGATCCTGATCGTTGCCGACCACGACAACGCCACCCTGAAGCCCGCCACGCTGCACGCCGTCACCGCGGCGCAGAAGATCGGCGGCGACATCCATGTGCTGGTCGCCGGTGCCGGCGCCCGCCCGGCGGCCGACGCCGCGGCCAAGGTGGCCGGCGTATCCCGCGTGCTGCTGGCCGAGGCCCCGGCGCTGGAGCACCAGCTGGCCGAGGCCGTGGCGCCGCTGGTGGTGGACCTGGCCAAGGGCTACAGCCATGTGCTGGCCACCGCGACCAGCGCCGGCAAGAACCTGATGCCGCGCGTCGCCGCCCTGCTCGACGTGCAGCAGATCTCCGAGATCACCGCGGTCGAGTCGGCCGACACCTTCGAGCGGCCGATCTATGCCGGCAACGCCATCGCCACGGTGCAGTCTTCCGACCCGATCAAGGTCATCACAGTGCGCGGCACCGCCTTCGAGGCGGCGGCGGCCGAGGGCGGCTCCGCTTCGGTCGAGACGGTCGAGGCCAAGGCCGATGCCGGGCTGTCGAGCTTCGTCGGCCAGGAGCTGAGCAAGTCCGAGCGGCCGGAGCTGACCTCGGCCCGGATCGTGATCTCCGGCGGGCGCGCCCTCGGCTCCTCCGAGAACTTCAAGATTCTCGAGGGCATCGCCGACCATCTCGGCGCCGCGATCGGCGCCAGCCGGGCCGCGGTCGACGCCGGCTACGTGCCGAACGACTACCAGGTCGGCCAGACCGGCAAGGTGGTGGCGCCGGACCTGTACATCGCCGTCGGCATCTCCGGCGCGATCCAGCACCTGGCCGGCATGAAGGACAGCAAGGTCATCGTCGCCATCAACAAGGACGAGGAGGCGCCGATCTTCCAGGTCGCCGATTACGGCCTGGTCGGCGACCTGTTCAAGGTGATCCCGGAGCTCGAGGCCGAGCTGAAGAAGGCCTGAGGCGGCCCTTCGGACCACCGTTCGAGACGCTGGAAGGCGCATCCTCCGGGATGCGCCTTTTTGCTGCCGGCCCGGTCATAGCAGGATATGGCGAGGGCCGGTCTTTGTCCCCCTTGACAGGACCGGCCGGTTGTCCGCCGATAGGGCGTTTTCGACCACCGATTGCGGATCGCCGATTTGGACATCGTGCTGCGCCACAGCGAAGGGACATCCGGCAGGCGCCGGGCCGAAGCGTGCGCGCGACCGCAGAGCCCCGGAAGGATGTGCCCGGATGGCGGATGAGACGCCGCGCTATTCCGTCTTCATCGAAGGCGAGACCATCGACCTCTGCGTCCCGTCCGAGCAGGCGATCACCGACGGCTGGGCCGACTGGTTCAACGATGCCCGCACCACGCGCTGGCTGGCCCAGGGCATCTTCCCGAACCACGTCGAGGACCAGCGCAGCTTCCTCGAATCGCTGCGCAAGCGCGACCGCTTCGCCGCGCTGGTCTGCGGCAAGGGCGGCGGACCGCTCTACGGCACCATCTCGCTGTCCTCGATCGACTGGATCGGGCGCTCCGCCCAGATCGCCATGGTGATCGGCGAACAGCTGCCCCCGCGCAAGCTGATGCAGCTGGAGGCGATGGCGCGGGTGACCGAGCACGCGTTCCAGCGCATGGGGCTGGACCGGATCTGGGCCGGCCAGGCCTACCCGGCCCTGGCGCGCTGGAACCAGCGGCTGGAGCTCCTGGGCTATTTCACCGACGGGCTGATGCGGCGCGGCTTCGTGAAGGGGCGCGAGACGGTCAACAACGCCGTGGTGATCAGCTGCCTGTTCGAGGATTACGCGGCGCTGAAGGCCCGGCGCGGCGGCCATTTCTGGCCCGGCAACGACGCCATGCTGCGCCTGGTCAACGCGATGCCGAAACAGGGCTTCGCCAACCGGGTTGTCGACTTCCTGGAGCGCGAGCTGCCGCTGTACAAGACCGAGGTCGAGGCCTTCGAGCGCGGCGTCCTGGAGGGCGAAGGCGCCGAGGCCCTGCCGGCATCCCGCCCGGCCGGATCTTGAGCCTGGCGGTGCAGGCATCGTCCCCCTGGCGCGGTGCCGCGGCGCTGGGCCTGGGCACCGCCCAGTTCGGGCTGGATTACGGCATCGCCAATGACCGCGGCATCTGCCCGCCGGAGGATGTGGCGGCGATCCTGGACATCGCTGCCGCTTCCGGCATCGGCGTGCTCGACACCGCCCCGGCCTACGGCACGGCCGAGCAGGTGCTGGGCCAGGTGCTGCCGGCGGCGCACCGCTTCCGCATCGTCACCAAGACGCCGCATCTGGGCGGGCTGCGCCACGCCGACGACATCGCCCGCGCGGTGCGCGACGCCTTCGCCGCCTCGCGGACGAAGCTGCGCCGCGACCGGCTGGCCGGCCTCCTGACCCACAACGCCAATGACCTGCTGCGGCCCGGCGGCGCGGCGCTGTGGGCGGCGATGGCGGCGCTGAAGCGGGCCGGCGAGGTCGAGCGCATCGGCGC
>NZ_JANX01000181.1 GCF_000767795.1 Inquilinus limosus MP06
CTCCGCCGACGGCCTTGCGCTCGGCGACCCGCAGCTGGAGGCCGCGGCCGGGCACAGCCTGCAGCTCAGCCTCGACGGCAGCGGCACCCAGTCGGGCAAGGTCGTGATCGGCCGGCTGGAGACCCGGCTGGACAATGTCGTGCTGACCGCGGACGGCCAGGGCGACGCCATGGCGCCGTCCGGCGCCGGCACCCTGCACCTCACCGCGGCCGATCTGAGCCGCTTCTCCGGCCTCGTCGGCCAGCCGATCTCCGGCAACCTCGACCTGACGGTGAAGCCGTCGCTGGCGGCGGACGGCGCCGCCACCCTGGACTGGGACGGCACCATCGGCGAGGCGAATGTCGAAGCGACGCCGGCGGCCGCGGTGCTGGGGCAGCGCACCACCCTGACTGGCCGGGTGGAGCGCGATACCGAGGGCAAGATCACCGTCTCCCAGATCAGCGTGAAGGGCGAGAAGGCCTCGCTCGACGCCTCCGGCTCGCTCGACGGCGAGGCGATCGAGGGCCGGATCAAGGCTGCGCTCGGCTCGCTTGCCGCGGTGTCGCCCGGCGTCGAAGGCGCGGTGTCGGTCGACGCCACCCTGTCCGGCAGCATCGGCGCGCTTGGCGTCAAGGGCCAGGTGGTGGCCGAAGGGGTGAAGACCGCCGGCCATGCGGTCGAGCGTCTGACGGTCGATCTCGACGCCGTGGGCCTGCCCTCCGCCCCCGCCGGCACGGTCAAGCTGGCCGGCACGGTCGATGGCAAGCCGGCGACCGGCGACATCGCACTGGCCCAGCAGCCCGGCGGCGGCATCGACGTCCGTACGCTGGTGCTGGACGTCGCCGGCATCAAGGCCGACGGCAACGCCGCGGTGGCGGCGGACGGCAAGCCGGTCGGCGGTACCATCCGCCTGGCCGTCGCCGATCTCGGCGTCGTCGGCGCCTTCATCGGCCAGGCGCTGCGCGGCCAGCTCGACGCCACCCTGTCGCTCGACCCCGCGGCCGGCGCCAAGATCGACCTTTCGGCCCATCGCGTCGCCTATGCCGACCAGGCCCAGCTCGGCGAGATCCGGCTGACCGGCACGGTGCTGGACCCGATGACCGACAGCCGGCGGATCCAGGACGGCCGGCTGCTGGTCACCAATGCCACCGCCAGCGGCACCCCGATCAGCCGGGCCGAGCTGACCGCCGACGGCACGATGCGGCAGCTGGCGCTGAAGCTGCAGGCCGCCACCGGCTACGGCACCGCCGACATGGCCGCCGATATCGGCCTGAACGGCGATGAAACCGTGGTCGGGCTGAAGAGCCTGGCGATCCGCCAGTCCGGCCAGTCGGTCACCCTGTCGAAGCCGGCCACCATCCGCGCCGGCGCCGCCGGGGTTGACCTCGGCACCATCGACCTCGCGGTCAGCGGGGGCGGCAGCGTCAGCCTGTCGGGCAAGGCCGGCAACGCGCTGGACCTTCGCGCCCGCATCGCCCGGCTGCCGCTCGGCCTGGCGTCGATCGCCAGCCCCGGCCTGCAACTGCAGGGCCAGCTGAACGGCGACGCCACCATCACCGGCAGCGCCGCCGACCCGGGCGGCAAGTTCTCGCTGAAGGTGTCCGGCGCCAAGATGGGGGGCATCGACACCGCCGGCCTGCCCGCGGTCGACGCCACCGCAGACGGCACGCTGGGCGGCCAGCGCCTCAACGTCACCAGCCGGGTCACCGCCGGCCGCGCCCGGCTGGACCTGCAGGCCGCGGTGCCGCTGGGCGGCGGGGCGCTTTCGGCCACGGCCAAGGGCCAGGTCGAGCTGGCGATGTTCAACGATTTCCTGGCCGCCGGCGCCGACCGCATCGGCGGCCCGCTGTCGCTGGACATCAAGGTCGAGGGCACGCCGGGCAAGCCTCAGGCCTCCGGCACCGTCACCCTGCGCAACGGCAGCTACCAGAACTCGGAATACGGCGTCCGGCTGCAGAACATCGACGCCACCATCACCGGCGCCGGCGACAGCTTCCGGCTGAGCAGCCTGTCGGCCAGGACGCCGGGCGGCGGCACCATCACCGGCAGCGGCAGCGTCACCCTGGGCGCGAATGGCAGCCTGCCGGTCGATGTCCGGATCCAGACCAGCAACGCGCTCCTGGTCTCCAGCGAGCTCGCCACCGTCCATGCCGACAGCGACCTGGCCATGTCGGGCGACCTTTCGGCGGATTCGCTGCTCAAGGGCTCGGTCAAGCTGCGCCAGGCGATCATCCAGATCCCGGACAGCTTCCCGGTTTCGGTGACGCCGATCCCGGTGCGCCAGGTCAACGCGCCGCCGGAGATCGCGGCCCGGCTGAAGGCGCAGCAGCCCCCGCCGGCCCGCCCGGCCCCGAAGCCGATCGCGAACCAGCCGCAGAAGCCGCCGTCGCAGATCGCCCTGGACATCACCGTCGAGGCGCCGAACCAGCTCTATGTCCGTGGCCAGGGCATCGACGCCGAGATGCAGGGCCAGATCCATGTCGTCGGCACCACCTCGACCCCCGACATCCAGGGCGGCTTCGAAATGCGGCGCGGCGCGATCTCGAAATTCGGCCAGCGGTTGGATTTCGAGCGCGGGCGCATCACCTTCGACGGCGGGGTGGTGACGGATCCGCGGCTGGACTTCCTGGCCTCCTCACGCGCCGGTGACGTCACTGCCCATATCCAGGTCGGCGGGTATGCCTCCAAGCCCCAGCTCACCCTCAGCTCGACGCCCGAGCTGCCGCAGGACGAGGTGCTGTCGCGACTGCTGTTCGGCCAGTCGACCGGGCAGCTGAGCCCGACCCAGGCGATCCAGCTGGCCCAGGCCGCGGCCGAGTTGGCCGGGGTCGGCGGCGGCGGCACCGGGCTTCTGGGCGGCATCCAGAAGTCGCTCGGCCTCGACCAGCTCGACTTCAACACCGATGCCAACGGCGCGTCCGCGATCGGCCTCGGCCGCTATCTCACCAAGGGCGTCCGCGTCGGGGTCGAGCAGGGCATCGATGCCGGCAGCACCCGGGCCACGGTGACCATCGACGTGACCAACAACATCAAGGGCAAGGCCGAAGCCGGCGGCGACAGCGGCGGCGCTGTCGGGGTCACCATGGAATGGGACTACTGACGCGGCGGGCGCGACCCTTTGCCGCAACCCGGAGTTGCAAAATCTGCAACTCCGGGTGCCCTTTCGGTGCCGGGGGTGGGAAAAATTGCCGGAACGGCCCATTCCGATCCAGGATGGGCCGGATGTATGAATCAAAAGTTGTATAAAATTTGATACTTTTTTTAGAAAATTCATTTGTTATATTCATCCGGCTTGTGCGGAATGTTCTTTCTTGGCACGCATCCTTTTCAATCCCCAGACAGGTCCAAGCGGAAGGGACGACGCAGATGGCGCTTGAGAAAGCCCCGATGCCGAGGGGTGTGAAGCAGCGGTTCGACGACAATCCCTGCGAGACAATCTACGCCGAGGACGCCACCCGGATCATGGAGCAGCGCTGGTACAGGCGGTTCAGCGACGGTGAGGCCGGATATGTCCTGCACCGCGACGGGGCGCCGGCGCGCGTCGAGTATCATGACAACGGCGCGGTGCGCCGTGAGGACTGGTTCCAGGCCGGGCGCTATCATCAGACGGGGAAGCCGGCGGTGACCGTCTATCACCCGGATGGCTCGCCCAAATTCGAATGGTGGTTCCTGGCCGACGAGGCGCATCGCGACGACGGGCCGGCCCATATCCATTACGGCCGCGACGGCAGCCGGCTGGAGCGCTGGTACCGGCACAACCACCGCCACCGCACCGACGGCCCGGCGGTGGTCGAGCGCGACAAGGACGGCGCCGTGGTGAAGGCGGAGTGGTGGCTGGGCGGCAAGGAGGTCACCGCCGCGGCGGAGGCGTTCCTGGCCGAGACCGCGGCCTGCTGGCCGTTCGACGCCAGGACCGAGGCCCGCTTCCTGGAGCAGGTCTTGCGCCGCGCCGCCTGACCCTGGTCGTCAGCCGGCGGCCCTCCGTTTCGACCCGGCATCCGTCTCCTGGGACAGATCCTCCGGCGGGATCGCCACGGCGCCCTCCGGCAGGTGCTGGCGCAGGAACTCGGCCAGCATCTCGATCTCGCTGCGGCGCGCCGCCCCGCGGCGCCACACCAGCCCGATCCGCCGCGACGGCTGCGGCGCGTCGAACGGCCTGAGCGCGATGTCGCCATCGGCCACGGTCGGCGCGGTGCAGGCCAGGGCCGGCAGCAGGGTGATGCCGATCCGCCCCGCCACCATCTCCCGCAGGGTCGCCAGGCTGGTGGCGCCGAACGAATCCTCCTGCGTCCGCGCCGCGCTGCGGCACACCTCCAACGCCTGGTCGCGCAGGCAGTGCCCGTCCTCCAGCAGCAGCAGATGCTCGTCCGCCAGGTCGGCCGGCGCCACCCGGTTGGCCCGCGCCAGCCGGTGCCCGGTGGGCACGGCCAGCAGGAAGGGCTCGTCGAACACCGGCAACGAGTCGAGCTTCGGGTCCTCCACCGGCAGGGCCAGCAGCGCCGCCTCCAGCTCGCCCCGGCGCAGCCGCTCGACCAGCCGGTCGGTCAGGTCCTCGCGCAGATAGAGGCGCAGGTCGGGATAGGTGCGGCGCAACGTGCGCATCAGCCGCGGCAGCAGATAGGGGCCGAGCGTCGGGATCACGCCCAGCCGGAAGTCGCCGGCCAACGGCGCCGCCTGATCGCGGGCGGCGAGCAGCAGGTCCTGCGTCTCCGCCAGGATCCGCCGGGCCCGGGCGACCACCGCCTCACCCAGCGGGGTCAGGATGATGCGGCGCTTCGACCGCTCGAACAGCGGCCCGCCCAGCAGTTCCTCCAGCCCCTGGACCTGGGCGCTGAGCGAGGGCTGGCTGACGTGGCAGGCGGCAGCGGCACGGCCGAAATGCCGTGTGTCGGCGACCGCGACGACATAGCGGAGCTGCCGCAGGGTGATCGGTTGATTCATAGGCTCAACCTATCATAATCCTCGGAACAATCGATTGGATTGTGGGACTCCGGCTTGCTATCTCCCTGCTGCACTGCGGCACCAACTGCTGTTGCGCCGCACACAAGAAACCCAACGCAAGATCCCACGGAGCCTCTCGATGCCCATGCTGACCATTGGCGACACCTTCCCGGATTTCTCGCTCCAGGCGGTCGTCTCGACCAATCCGAAGGACGCCTTCACGCAGATCGACCGCGCCGCCAGCAAGGGCAAGTGGAAGGTCGTGTTCTTCTGGCCGAAGGACTTCACCTTCGTCTGCCCGACCGAGATCGCGGCGTTCGGCAAGCTGGCCGGCGACTTCGCCGACCGCGACGCGCTGGTCTACGGCGTCTCGACCGACAGCGAGTTCGTGCACCTGGCCTGGCGCCAGAATCATGCTGACCTGAAGGAGCTGCCGATCCCGATGCTGGCCGACATCCGCAAGGATCTCAGCCGCTCGCTCGGCATCCTCGAGCCGACCGAGGAAGTCTGCCTGCGCGCCACCTTCATCGTCGACCCGGACAACATCATCCGCTTCGTCTCGGTCAACGACATGTCGGTCGGCCGCAACCCGCAGGAGGTCCTGCGCGTCCTCGACGCCCTGCAGACCGATGAGCTGTGCCCCTGCAACTGGCAGAAGGGCGAGGAGACCCTGAAGGCCGCCTGATCCCCGGATCGGCCCTTTCCTCAGCACGGCCGGTCCGACCCCGGACCGGCCGTCGCCGTTTTCAGACCAGACATTCCGCCGGAGCCCCCATGTCGATCGACACGCTGAAGGCCAGCCTTCCCGATTACGCCAAGGATCTGAAGCTCAACCTGTCCTCGGTCCTGACCCCGCCCGGCGTGACCGCCCAGCAGATCTGGGGTTCGGCCCTGGCCAGCGCCTATGCCTCGCGCAACGCCACCGTGATCAAGGCGATCGCGGCCGAGGCGGCGCAGCACCTGTCGCCCGAGGCCCAGGGCGCCGCCAAGACCGCGGCGGCGATCATGGGCATGAACAACATCTACTACCGCTTCACCCACCTCGTGTCCGAGAAGGACTACGCGACCATGCCGGCCCGGCTGCGCATGAACGCGATCGCCAACCCCGGCATCGACCAAGTGGATTTCGAGCTGTATTCGCTGGCGGTATCGGCGATCAACGGCTGCGGCATGTGCATGGACAGCCATGAGCAGGTCGTCGCCAAGAAGGGCGTCGGCAAGGATGTGGTCCAGGCCGTGATCCGCATCGCCGCGGTCATCCACGCCGTGGCCGCCACCCTGGACGCCGAGGAGAAGCTGGCCGCCTAGAGCCCGTTTGTAAATGCTACTGGCGCGGCCGTCTGACGGCGGTTCCTGCGCTTCCGGTGCTCACGCACCAAACGTGCGCTGCGCTCCGGTTCTCGAAACCGCCGCCAGCCGACTCTCGCCAGCGCATTTCCAAACGGGCTTTGACGCCCTGCCTTTCCGGACAGAAGTGAGGCCCGCCCCGGTGGCGGGCCTTCTGCTATTCGGCCGCCAGCCGATCCAGCGCGATGCGGCGCCGGCGGGTGGAGCGGTCGGTCAGAACCATAGGCATGCCGTCGGAGCAGGTCTCGACCCGCGCCTCGACGCCATAGACCTCGCGCAGCATCCGGGCGGTGACGACCGCCCGCGGCTCGCCGCAGGCGGCGACGCGCCCCTCCTTCAGCACCAGCACCCGGTCGGTGAAGCGCACCGCCTGGTTCAGGTCGTGCAGCGCGATCAGCACGCACAGGCCGCGGCTGCGGGCCAGGTCGCGGACCAGCGTCAGCACCTCGACCTGGCGCTGCAGGTCGAGCGCGCTGGTCGGTTCGTCCATCAAGAGGATGCGCGGGTCGCGCACCAGCGCCTGGGCGATCGAGACCAGCTGCTTCTGGCCGCCGCTCAGCTCGCCAAGGTTGCGCATGGCGAGGTCGTCGATCTCGAGCAGCGCCAGGGTGCGGGTGACGGCGTCGAGATCGCTGTCGTCGACCCGCCAGCCGGCGCTGCTCTTGCGCGCCAGCAGCACCGATTCGAGCACGGTGAGGACCGCGTTCACCGCCGCCTCCTGCGGCAGGTGGCAGGGCCGGTTCGGATCGCCCTGCTCCCAGCCCCCGGCCGGGCGGCCGTCGACCAGCACCTCGCCCGGGCCGCCGATCAGCCCGGCGATGCGGCGGAACAGGCTGGATTTGCCGACCGCGTTCGGCCCGATCACCGCCGTCACCTCGCCGCCCGCCATCACCGGGGTGGTGATGCCGTGCAGCACCGCCCGCCGGCCATAGGCGACCGAGACGTCGCGCAGCTCCAGGGTTACAGGGTTCATTGCCATGCGCGCCGCCGGCTGGCCAGGATCAGGCTGAAGAAGAAGGGCACGCCGACCAGGGCGGTGATCACCCCGATCGGGAAGATCACGCCCGGCACGATCGACTTCGACACGATCGAGGTCGCGGACAGCATCAGGGCCCCGGCCAGCGCCGAGGCCGGCAGGAAGAAGCGCTGGTCCTCGCCGATCAGCATGCGGGCGATGTGCGGACCGACAAGGCCGACGAAGCCGATGGTGCCGACGAAGGCAACCGGCACCGCGGCCAGCAGGCTGACCGCCAGGATCGTCTCCAGCCGCAGGCGGCGGACGTCGATGCCGAAGCTGCGGGCCTTGTCCTCGCCCAGGCGAAGCGCCGTCAGCTGCCAGGCCCGGCGCGCCATCAGCGGCAGCAGCACCACGAGGACGACGGCGGTGACCGCCAGCTTGCCCCAGGTCGCCTTGCCCAGGCTGCCCATGGTCCAGAACACCACCGCGGCCAGCGCCTGCTCCGACGCCACATATTGCAGCAACGACAGCAGGGCGTTGAAGGTGAAGACGATGGCGATGCCCAGCAGCACCACCGTCTCCATGGTCACGCCGCGGCGCTGGCTGAGCGTGTGCAGCCCCAGCGACGCCACCAGCGCCATCAGGAAGGCATTGACCGGCACCATCACGTCGGTCATCGCCGGGATCAGCGCCACGCCGAGAACGATGGCCAGCGCCGCGCCGAAGCTGGCGGCCGCCGAGATGCCGAGGGTGAAGGGGTCGGCGAGCGGGTTGTTCAGCACCGTCTGCATCTGGGCGCCCGCCACCGCAAGGGCGGCACCGACCACCACGGCCATCAGAGCCACCGGCAGGCGGATGTCCCAGATCACCACCCGCAGCGTCGCCGGGACATCCGACGGCGAGACCAGGGCCGACACCACCTCGGCGACGCCATAGCGCGCCGGGCCGATGCCGATGTCGAGCACCAGGCTGACCAAGAGCGCCGCGGCCAAGGCCGCGAGCAGCAGCAGCTTGCGCCGCGCCAGGCCGCGATAGGCGGCACGGCCGGCGCGCAGATGGCTGTCGATCGGGATCGGAGAGGTGCGGTCGACCATGCTCAAGTCTTTCAGCCCGCCGGGTCGAGCGAGACCCAGTAGCCGGGCCGGTACGGGATCGGCAGGAAGCGCTCATGCAGGGTGCGGAGCGTCGCCTCCGGGTCGAGGTCGGCGAACAGCTCCGGATGCAGCCATTTGGCGATCTGCTGCACCGCCACGACCTGGTAAGGGCTGTCGTAGAACTGGTGCCAGATGGCGTGGACCCGGCCCTCGGCGATCGCCTTGACGCCGGTATAGGCCGGGCGCGCCACCAGCGCCGCCAGCCGCTGCCTCGCCAGCGCCTGGTCGGCATCGGGGCCGAGGCCGACCCAGCCGCCATCGGGTACGTACTGGGCCCAGTTGGCGCCGGTGATGATGACCACGTCCGGATTGGCGACGGTCACCTGCTCCGGATTCAGCACGCCGAAGGCGCCGGGGATCAGGTCCTCGGCGATGTTGGTGCCGCCCGCCATCTTGACCATGCGGCCGAAATTCTCGGTGCCGAAGGAGGCGCAGCATTCCGCGCCCCAGCCGGTGCCGGCGGCGCGCTCGATCATCACCTTCGGCCGGGGCGGGTTGGCCTTGGCCAGCCGGTCCTGCACCAGGCCCAGCTGCTGGTTGAAGAAGGCGATGAACGCCTCCGCCCGCTCCTGCCGGCCCAGGATCTGGCCGAACAGCCGCACGCTGGGCTCGGTGTTGGTGAAGGGCTCGTCGCGGAAATCGATGAAGACGGTGGCGATGCCGGCGCCCTCCAGCGTCTTGATCAGCCCGGATTCTTCGGCCGCCTGCTTCTGGCCCAGCAGCAGGAACAGCACGTCGGGCTTCAGCGCGATCGCCTGCTCGGCGTTGAAGGTGCCGTCCTCCGGGTCGCCGATGTCGGGGATCGCGTCGATGCCGGGGAACTGCGCCTGGTACTGCCGGTAGGTATTCAGATCGGAGCGCTCGAACTCGTCCTTCCAGCCGGCGATGCGGCCGATCGGGTTCTCGCGGTCCAGCGCGGCGACGATATAGATCTGCCGCCCCTCGCCGAGCAGGATGCGCTCGACATGCCTCGGCACCTCGACCGTGCGGCCGGCCAGGTCGGTGACCGACACCTTCTCCTCCGCCGCCAGCGCCCCGCCGGCGCAGAGGCAGAACACCGTCGCCGCCAGGATCCTCAGCATCGCACCCATCGTCACCCACTCCTGCTGCCGAGGTCGGGGTATCACGCGGACATTGCGATTGCGAGTGGTTTTCAATCTCGCTCGGGAGGATCGAAGACTCGGACGTGTGTCGTTCCTGATGCCATCAGTCATTGCCGGGCTTGACCCGGCAATCCAGGGGCCACCAAGAGCCGTTCTCGAAAGCCCCTGGATCCTCGGGTCAAGCCCGAGGATGACAGGAAAAGGGGCAACTATTCCTTCATCCGATCGCCCTGAATGACGCCCGGCAAGGCTGCAACGCGCCGTCGCTCTCTGGCATGCTGTCGCCGCAGCCCCGGAGTCGCCGTGATTCAGCTGTCCCGTCCCCGCCTCGACCCGATCCATGTCCGCCAGGCGGTGCGGGGCGCGATCGCGGCCGTCGCCGCCTATGCCCTGGCCGAGGCCTTCGGCCTGCCGAAGGGCTACTGGTCGGTGCTGACCGCGGTGATCGTGCTGCAGGCCACGCTCGGCGCCACGCTGGGCGCTACCGTCGACCGGCTGCTCGGCACCCTGCTCGGCGCCGCGTTCGGCGTGGCCGGGGCGGTGCTGTCCGGTCCCTCGGCCCTGCGCACAGGGGCGGTGCTGCTGCTGGTGATGCTGGCCACCGTCTACATCGCCGCCCGCCGGCCCAATCTTCGGCTGGGCTCGGTCACCGCAGCGATCGTCATGCTCTCCGACCCCAGCCATGCCGACCCGCTGGGCGCGGCCTTCCAGCGGGTGGCGGAGATCGGCCTGGGCACGGTGGTCGGGGTGCTGGCCGCGCTGCTGATCCTGCCGTCCCGGGCCCGCGACCATCT
>NZ_JANX01000182.1 GCF_000767795.1 Inquilinus limosus MP06
GCGGCAGCCCGTCGCGGCAGCAGCCACATCGGCGCCGGCCAGGCCGATCACGGTCAGGCCGGCGCCGGCCAGGAAGGTGGCGCCGGGGCCGATCCAGCTCCACAGCCCGCCCGCCAGGGCGCTGGCGACCAGCAGCGCCAGCCCGCCGACCAGGTTGAACAGGCCGAAGCCGGTGCCGCGCCGGTCGGCGGGCACGGTCTCGGCCACCAGCGCCGCCAGCAGCCCCTGGGTCATGCCCATATGCAGCCCCCACAGCGCGGTGCCGGCGATCACCGCCCACACCCCGCCATCCAGCGCCAGCACCAGGTCGGCCGCGACCAGCACGGCGAAGCCGAGGACCAGCAGCCGCCTCGGGTCGTGGCGGTCGGACAGCACCCCGACCGGATAGGCGGACAGGGCGTAGGCGATGTTCATCACCACCAGCACCAGCGGCACCAGGGCCAGCGCCAGCCCGGCCTCCTGCGCCCGCAGCACCAGGAAGGCCTCGCTGAACCGCGCCAGGGTCAGCACCGCCGCCACCGCCACCACGCGCCAATAGGCGCCGCCCAGCCGGCGCAGCTCATCGCGCCGGATCGGCGACCGCGCCGCCTTAGGGGGCCGGGCGGCGTCCGGCTCGTGCACGCCGCCGACCAGGATGGCGACCGAGATCGCGGCCGGGATCACCGCCAGCCAGAACACCAGCAGGATGTCGCCGCCGCTGGCCAGCATCAGCCGATCGCCCAGCAGCGGCCCGGCGAAGGCACCGACGGTGTCGAGCGACTGGCGCAGCCCGAAGGCGGCGCCCCGGATGGCCGGCGGCGTCAGGTCGGCGACCAGCGCGTCGCGCGGCGCGCCGCGGATGCCCTTGCCGACCCGGTCGACGAAGCGCGCCGCCAGCACCAGCCCGGCGCTGCCGGCCAGCGGGAACAGCGGCTTCGACAGGGCGCCGAGGCCGTAGCCGATCACGGCCAGCAGCTTGCGCCGGCCGAACCAGTCGCTGAGCACGCCGGAGAACACCTTGACGATCGAGGCGGTGGCCTCGGCCACGCCCTCGATCAGCCCGATCACCACGGCGCTGGCGCCGACGGTGGTGAGCAGGAAGACCGGCAGCAGCGCGTGGATCATCTCCGACGAGATGTCCATGAACAGGCTGACGAAGCCCAGCATCCACACGCCGCGCGGAATTGCAACGCGGACGCCCGGGCTGACGGGGGTTTCGGCGGCCATCGGATGCTCCGGTCGCGACAATCGGCGTCGATCTAGGACCGGCGGCGCATCACCGTCAACGGCGCCAGCCCATCGGCCAGCATGTCGACCAGGCCGCGGGCATACGTCCCGTCCGGGTCCAGGTCCGGGTCGTAGATGGTGACGTTCAGACCGATGCAGCGGGGCGAGGCCAGGAAGCCGCGCAGCAGCGCCGCCAGCCCGTCATGATCCAGCCCCGGGCTGCCGGGCGAATCCACCGCCGGCATCACCGCCTGGTCGAGGATGTCGACGTCGAGATGCAGCCAGAACGGGATCTCCGGCGTCCGGTCCAGCACCGCGAAGCTGCGGCGCAGCGCCTGTTCCGGCCCGAGCTCCAGCAGCTCGAACATGTCGATCCGGGTGATCGCGGTGTCGTTGATGTCCTCCCAGCCCCAGTCGGGGTCTCGCCCCTCGCGCTCGCCGATCTGGATCGCCCGTTCGGCCGGCACCAGCGGGTCCGGGATGCCGTCCCAGCGCAGCATCAGCGGGTCGCCCAGCCCGATCGCCAGCGCCAGGTCCATGCCGGCGGCGGAGTGCAGCGGAAAGTCCTCGTAGTTGCCGGGATGGCGGAAATCGCTGTGGCCGTCGAGATGGACCAGCGCCAGCTCCGCATGCCGCCGCGCCCCGGCCAGCGCGCCGACCAGGATCGAGCAGTCGCCGCCGACCACAATGGGAAACAGCCGGTCGCGCAGCGCCGCGTCGACTGCATCGGCGACCTGTTCGTTGAAGCGCCGGATCGCCGGGCCGTTGCGCAGCACCGTCCCCGGTTGCTTCTCGGTGCTGTAGCGCGGCCGCGCCAGATCGACCGTGCGATCGGGCCGGAGCGCGCTCTCCAGCCCCGCCTCGGTCAGCGCCTGCGGCGCCCGCCAGGTCCCGGGCTCGTGCCCCGGCCGCAGCGGCCTGAGGCCGAGATTCGACGGCGCCTGGATCAGCGCCGTGCCCGCGATCGGATACTCCATGGTCGTCCTCTCCCCATCCGGGTGGAGTATGGCCGGCTGTGAAGTTTCTTCCAAGGTGATGGGCCGGCGCGCCGGGTACCGTGGCGGCGCGCCGGCGCCATATCCGGCCCGTCACCACGACACGGCACGATTTCTGGAAGGATTCACCATGCGCCTGCCCCTCGACCACGCGCAGGGCTTCGGCGGCGCGCCGCTGGGCAACATGTTCCGCGCCATCCCGGAGGACGAGGCGATCGCCGCCGTCCGCGACGCCTGGGATGCCGGCATCCGCTATTTCGACACCGCGCCCTTCTACGGCGCCGGCCTGTCCGAGATCCGCATGGGCCTCGCCCTCAAGGACCAGCCGCGGGACCAGTACGTCCTCAGCACCAAGGTCGGCCGGCTGATCCTGGACGAGATCGAGACCGGCGCGCGCGACCAGGGCGAGAAGGGCGGGCTGTTCGCGGCCGGCCTGCCGAACAAGGTGGTCTACGACTACTCCGCCGACGGCGCGCTGCGCTCGATCGAGGACAGCCTGAAGCGCCTGGGCACCGACCGCATCGACCTGGTCTGGATCCACGACGTGGCCGAGGATTTCCACGGCGACCGCTGGCGCGAGGTGCTGGACCAGGCGCTGGACGGCGCCGGCCGGGCCCTGACCCGGCTGCGCGAGGAGGGCGTGATCGGGGGCTGGGGCCTGGGCGTCAACAAGGTCGAGCCCTGCGAGGTCGCGCTCGACCGCGCCGACCCGGACGGCTTCCTGCTGGCCGGCCGCTACACCCTCCTGGACCACCGCCAGGCCCTGGCCGGGTTGATGCCCAAGGCCGAGGCGCGCGGCGCCGGCATCGTCGTCGGCGGGCCGTACAATTCCGGCATCCTGGCCGGCGGCGAGCACTACGAGTACCAGAAGGCGACGCCGGAGATCCAGGCCCGGATCGACGGGCTGAAGGCGGTGGCGGCGGAGTTCGGCGTCGACCTGCGCGCCGCGGCGCTGCAGTTCCCGCTGGCGCATCCGGCGGTGGCCGCGATCATCCCCGGCGCCAGCCGCCCCGGCCGCAGCGCCGAGAACCTGGCCCTGGCCGCCGCCCCGATCCCGGCCGGCTTCTGGCAGGCCCTGCGCGACCGCGGCCTGATCGCCCCCGAGGCGCCGACGCCGCGGGGCTGAGCAGGATACCAAGCGCCTTCGCGGCAATTCCAACACCGTCATTGCGAGCGCAGCGAAGCAATCCAGGGGCCGGTGCGAACCGGCCCCTGGATTGCTTCGTCGGCTGCGCCTCCTCGCAATGACGGCGAAGGGGCAGGCGCGGAGCCCTACTCCTCCCGGCCGCGCCCGGTGATCAGCCGGGCGCTGCGCTGGCCGGTGGTGTAGATCCACAGCCAGCTCAGGGCCACGGTCAGTCGGTTGCGCAGGCCGATCAGGAAGTAGATGTGGGCGAAGCCCCAGATCCACCACGCCAGCCAGCCGCGCAGCTTGATCCAGCCGAAATCGATCACCGCCGCCCGCTTGCCGATGGTGGCCAGGCTGCCGGCATGCTTGTAGCGGAACGGCCGCGGCTCCGACCTGCCCTCCAGCCGCGCCCGGATGGTGTCGGCAACGTGCTGGCCCTGCTGCTTGGCGGCCGGGGCGATGCCGGGCAGCGGCTGGCCGTTCCAGGCGTCCAGCCGGGCGGTGTCGCCGACCACGAAGATCTCGGGATGGCCCGGCAGGGTCAGGTCGGGCGCCACCATCACCCGGCCGGCGCGGTCGGCCTCCGCCCCCAGCCACAAAGCGGCGGGCGAGGCCTGGACGCCGGCAGCCCAGATCACCGTCTTCGCCGGGATCCGCTCCGCCCCCAGCGACACGCCGTCGGCGTCGCATTCGGTCACGGCGTGGCCGGTCAGGATCTCAGCCCCCAGCCGCTCCAGCGCCGACCGGGCATAGGCCGACAGGTCCTCCGGAAAGGCCGCCAGCACCCGCGGCCCGGCCTCGACCAGCAGGATCCGCGCCTCCTTCGGGTCGAGCGCCCGGAAGTCGCGGGCCATGGTGTGGTGCGCCAGCTCGGCGATGGTGCCGGCGACCTCCACCCCGGTCGGCCCGGCGCCGACGATGACGAAGGTCAGCAAGGCCTTCCGCACTGCGGGGTCGGTCTCGACCTCCGCCCGCTCGAACGCCAGCAGGATGCGGCGGCGGATCGCGGTGGCGTCGTCGATGTCCTTCAGGCCGGGGGCGAAGGGCTCCCAGTCGTCATGGCCGAAATAGGCGTGGCGCGCGCCGGTCGCGACCAGCAGCGTGTCGTACGGCACCGGCGCCTCGCCGCGCAGCTGCACCTGCCGCGCGGTCTTGTCGATGCCGGTGACCTCGCCCAGGATGGTCCGCACCTCCGGCCGCCCGGCCACCAGGTTGCGGACCGGCCAGGCGATCTCCGACGGCGCCAGCGACGCGGTGGCGACCTGGTACAGGAGCGGCTGGAACAGGTGGTGGTTGCGCCGGTCGATCAGGGTGATGTCGACCGGCGCGCCCTTGAGGCGGAGCACCGCCTGCAGCCCGCCGAACCCGGCGCCGATGACGACCACGCGGTGACGCGCCTCGGTCATGATGGTCCTCGCCCTCAATCCTGCACCACCGTCCGCTATCGCGGTGCAGCATGCAAGGGCGGCGGCGTCGCGCCCTCGGCGGCGCTCCGGCAGTGCCAGGCGGCAGGCCAAGCCGAATGGGTTTCCTATCCTGGGCATCGCAGGTAGAATCGTCCGGCTTATCTGCGCAAGCTGGATAGGAGATGCAGCATGTCCTTTCGGGTCGACACCGGCGCATCTATCCAAGGCGGGCGACTGACGCCGGCCTCATCGGCACAACGGCAAGCCTTCAACGACGCCATCTCGCAATCGCGGCCCACATCCGGGGAAGCGGCAGGAACGGGCATGGTCGACGACCCCGGCAAGGGCGAGGTCGGCGAAAAGGGGACGGGCCTGATCGACTGGATCGAGCGGCTGGTGAGGGAGGCCGCGGCGAGGCGGGAAAAGCTGGAGCGCTACAAGGCCGACGAGTCGAAGCAGTCCCCGACCGCGGCGAAGATCATCGCCGAGGCGGAGCGGCTGGGCGTGCCGATCCATGTGCTCAGCGATCAGGATTACCGGAGCCGTTATCCCGGCACCGGAGGCGTGACCAGCAATGGCGAGGTCTATGTTCCGGAATCGGCGCTGAACACGAATGGCGATCCGGTCCTCGAGCATGAGCTGCTGCACGCCATCCTCGGCCGGACCCCCGAGATCTTCGACAATGCGCGGCCGCTCGACGAGCGCATCAAGCGTGCGCGCGACCTGTTCCACGGAATGGGGCTCGACGCCGATGACGGAGAGCGCTTTGTGCGCGCGATCGATGGCTGGCCGCCGGAACGGCACGTCGACGCGGATCACACGCAAGCCTATGTCAGCGGTGTCGACATCGCCCGCGAGAAGGCCGGGCTGCCCCCGCTGACGGACGCGCAGCGGGACGAGCTCTATGCGGGGGCGGCGGAGCGGGAGGCCGCGCTCGGCATCCAGCGCGGGCCCCTTGCGGATTACGCCAAGGCGGAGTCGCCCTTCCTGCGCATGATGGCTCTCGCCCGGGCCGAGGCGCAGTGGGCGGCGACGCCCCAGGGCCGCGCCCACCCGCCATCCGGCAATACGGTGGAGGAGCGCGCCGCGAGCCTGACGGCCATCATCGACAAGCTTGCCAGCGAGGATCGGCTGCTGAAGTTCAAATCCTAGCCGGCGCGGACCGTCAGCCCGGTTCCACCGGCACCAGCGCCGCGACGTCGTCCCGGCCCTCGGCGCCCAGCCCCTCGACCACGCCGGCGCGGTCGGCGGCGGGGCGGTTCTGGCTCATCTTCCACTTGCCCTCCAGCCGGGCGATCGGCAGGGCGAAGCCGACGATGCCCTTGAGATGGGCGCGCACGAAGTCCGGCGGCGCGTCGCTCACGGCCCAGGGCGCGGCGCGGCCGCCCTCATGCCGCACCGTCAGGCGGGTCACCAGGTCCAGCAGCCGGTCGGCATCGTCGAACATCTCCAGCGGCCCGCTGGCGTGGATGGCGACGTAGTTCCAGGTCGGCACCACCTTGCCGGTCTGGCGCTTGGTCTCGTACCAGGACGGGGTGATGTAGGCGTCCGGCCCCTGGAAGATCGCCAGGGCCTCCGTCCCCGCCATGCCGCCGGCGGCGTGCGGGTTGGCCTTGGCGAGATGGCCGTACAGCGTCCCGTTCGGCCCGGCCGCCGGGTCCAGCAGCATCGGCACATGGCTGGCGACCAAGCCGTCGGCGCCGAGGCTGACCAGCGTGGCCAGGCCGGCCTCGCGGATCGCGGCGTGCAGGATCTCGATCCGGTCTTCCCGGAAGGCGGGCGGGACATACATGGCAGGGACCCGGGCAGCAGGGTGGTGCTGCACAGATGGCGATGAATCGGACTGGCCGCCAGGACCAATCGGCCTGAAGCGGCCAGTCCAATCCGGCACGGCGCACCGGCGGCATGCAGTTTCGGCAAGGCCCTGCGCTTCCGCCCTGCCGCCGCATGCTGCTATATCCGCTTCGGAACATTGGGACGGGTTCTCTCAACCTGTCATGCCCGGGCTTGACCCGGGCATCCAGAGGCTGTCGACATCTTCTGGATTGCCGGGTCAAGCCCGGCAATGACAAGGAAAGGGGCAGCCCCTTCCCTGACCGTGCCGCCCCTTTCCCGCCCCGCATCTGGACCACGCCGATGATCCCCCGCTACAGCCGCCCCGAGATGACCCGGATCTGGGAGCCGGAGAACAAGTACCGGATCTGGCTGGATATCGAGGTCGCGGCGCTGGAGGCGATGGCGCAACTGGGCATCGTGCCGGAGACGGCGGTGAAGGCGGTGCGCGAGCGCGGCAACTTCAATGTCGAGCGGATCGACGAGATCGAGCGCGAGACCCGGCACGACGTCATCGCCTTCCTGACCAACCTGGCGGAGTATGTCGGGCCCGAGGCGCGCTTCGTGCACCAGGGCATGACCTCGTCCGACGTGCTGGACACCACGCTGTCGATCCAGCTGTCCCAGGCGATCGACCTGCTGATCGCCGATGTCGACGGGCTGCTGGCGGCGCTGAAGCGGCGGGCGGAGGAGCACAGGGACACCCTGACCGTCGGCCGCAGCCACGGCATCCATGCCGAGCCGACCACCTTCGGCCTGAAACTGGCCGGCCACTGGGCCGCCTTCCGCCGCAACCGCGACCGGCTGGTGCAGGCCCGGCGCGAGATCGCCACCTGCGCCATCTCCGGCCCGGTCGGCACCTTCGCCTCGGTCGATCCCTTCGTCGAGCGCTACGTCGCCGACAAGCTGGGGCTGCAGGTCGAGCCGGTATCGACCCAGGTGATCCCGCGCGACCGCCACGCCATGGCCTTCGCCGTGTTCGGCGTCGTCGCCTCGTCGATCGAGAACCTCGCCATCGAGATCCGGCACCTGCAGCGCACCGAGGTCCGCGAGGCGGAGGAGTTCTTCCACCAGGGCCAGAAGGGCTCGTCGGCGATGCCGCACAAGCGCAACCCGGTGCTGACCGAGAACCTGACCGGCCTGGCCCGGCTGGTGCGCGCCGCGGTGGTGCCGGCGATGGAAAATGTGGCGCTGTGGCATGAGCGCGACATCAGCCATTCCTCGGTCGAGCGGATGCAGGCGCCGGACGCCACCGTCACCCTGGACTTCGCCCTGTCGCGACTGACCGGCGTGGTCGACAAGCTGCTGGTCTATCCGGACCGGATGAAGGCGAACCTGGAATCGCTCGGCGGGCTGGTGTTCTCGCAGCGCGTGCTGCTGGCCCTGACCCAGGCCGGAATCAGCCGCGAGGACGCCTATCTGCTGGTCCAGCGCAACGCCATGAAGGTGTGGCACGAGGGCGGCAGCTTCCTCGACCGCCTGGCCGAGGACCCGGAGGTCACGATCCCGCGCGAGGATCTGGCGCACGCCTTCAGCTACGATTTCTACACCAAGCACGTCGACGACATCTTCGCCCGCGTCTTCGCCGAGGCCTGAGCCATGGCCGACAAGGACCGTGAGCCAAAGAGGTCGGCCGCCAGCATCACGGCGCAGGCGCTGGGCTGGGTCGACCCGGTGACCAGGGCGGTCACGCCGGCGATCCACCCCTCCTCCACCTATATCCGCGACCCGGACAACCAGTACCGGTCCGGCCGGATCTACGCCCGGGACAACAACCCCAGCTTCGACCAGGCCGAGGCGGTGCTGGCGGCGCTGGAGGGCGCGGCGGGCGCCGCCGTCTTCGCCTCCGGCATGGCGGCGGCGACCGCGGTGTTCCTGGCGCTGGCGCCGGGCGATCATGTGCTGGCGCCGAAGGTGATGTACTGGTCGCTGCGCAACTGGCTGGTGACCGAGGCCACCCGCTGGGGGCTGAAGGTCGAGCTGGTCGACACGCACGACATCGACGCCGTCCGCGCCGCGCTCAGGCCCGGCGAGACCAAGCTGGTGTGGCTGGAGACGCCGGCCAACCCGCTGTGGACCGTCACCGACATCGCCGCGGTGGCCGAGGCGGCGCACGCCGCCGGCGCCCGGGTGGCGGTCGATTCCACGGTGGCGACGCCGGTGCACACCCGGCCGCTGGCGCTCGGCGCCGACCTGGTCATGCACTCCGCCACCAAATACCTGAACGGCCATTCCGACGTCGTCGCCGGGGCGTTGGCCACCGCCCGCGACGACGAGACCTGGCAGCGGATCAAGCGCATCCGCGCCCAGCACGGCGCCATCCTGGGCCCATTCGAGGCCTGGCTGCTGCTGCGCGGCATGCGCACGCTGGTGCCGCGGGTGCGCCAGGCCTCGGCCACGGCGCTGGCGATCGCCGAGCATTTCCGCGGCCATGAGCTGGTCTCGGCCGTGCTGTATCCCGGGCTGGACGACGCGCCGGGCCACGCGGTCGCCACCCGGCAGATGCGGGACGGCTTCGGCGGCATGCTGTCGCTGCGGGTCAAGGCCGGCGCCCAGGCCGCGATCGCCACCGCGGCCAAGGTCGAGCTGTGGAAGCGCGCCACCTCGCTGGGCGGGGTCGAGAGCCTGATCGAGCACCGCGCCAGCGTCGAGGGGCCGACCAGCCCGGTGCCCGACGACCTGCTGCGCCTGTCCGCCGGCATCGAGGACCCGGCCGAGCTGATCGCCGACCTGGAGCAGGCGCTGAGGGCTTAAGTCAGGGCCTGCCTTTTTGCGTTGCCTCTCCCGCTTGCGAGAGCTTTTCGGAACTTCCCGGAACCGTCATTGCGAGGAGGCGAAGCCGACGAAGCAATCCAGGGCCGGTGGGCACCGGCCCCTCGGATTGCTTCGTCGGCTTCGCCTCCTCGCAATGACGGCGAGGGATGGCGGGTATCCAACTCCCATCACACCTCCAGCACCCCGTCGACCGCGGCGGCGACCAGGCGGGCATAGGGGCCGCCGCGCAGCAGCAGCTCCTCGTGCCGGCCGGTTTCGGCGATGCGGCCGCCCTCCAGCATCAGGATCCGGTCGGCGCTGCGGATGGTCGACAGGCGATGGGCGATGATCAGCGTGGTGCGGCCGCGGCGCAGGTCGCGCACCGCCGCCTGCAGCGCCTGCTCGCTTTCGGTGTCCAGGTTCGATACCGCCTCGTCCATCACCAGCACCGACGCGTTCTGCAGGAAGGCGCGGGCGATGGCGATGCGCTGGCGCTGGCCGCCGGACAGCCGCGCCCCGCGCTCGCCGCAGGGCGTGGCGTAGCCCTGCGGCAAAGCGCGGATGAAGCCGTCGGCCTGGGCCAGCCGGGCCGCCTGCCACACCTCCTCCTCGCTGGCCTCGGGCCGGCCGAGGCGGATGTTGTCGAGGACCGGCAGGTCGAACAGATGCACGTCCTGCGGCACGATCGCCACGCGCCGGCGCAGCTCCGCCAGCGGCAGATCGCGCAGGTCGTGGCCGCCCAGCGTGATGCGCCCGGACGCCGGGTCCCAGAACCGCATCAGCAGGCTGGCGCAGGTGCTCTTGCCGGCGCCGGAGCGGCCGACCAGCGCCACCGTCTCGCCGGCCGCGATCGCGGCGTCGAAGCCGCGCAGCACCGGCCCGCGCTCGTCGTCATAGCCGAAGCCGACGCCCTCGAACCGGACCTCCGGCGCCA
>NZ_JANX01000183.1 GCF_000767795.1 Inquilinus limosus MP06
GCACCCGAAGGCCAGGCCCCGCTGACGGCGCTGGGCATCGCCTCCGCGGTCGAGCGCCTGCTCGGCCTGGCCGGCGGCGCGCCCTCGGCGCCGGGCCTGCATCTGCCGGAGACGCTGCTCGACCCGGCCGAGATGGTGCGACGGCTGGAGGCGTTCGGGACCCGGATCCGCGAGGTTCGCGCCACGGATTGAGCCCGTCACCCGTGCCGGATCTCACCCGCCAAACGGGAGATCCGGCACAAAAAATAGTGACGCCGTCTCAAAGCGATAGCATCGGCGGGCAGCGCATCGGACCGCGTTGCAAATCGCTATGCATATGGTTATAGGCTGAAATGTTCGCGCGCGGGGGATCGGGGCGGTTCCGGGCCGATTCTCCCTAAGCTTTGATGTGGCTGTCCGTCGTTTTCAACAGCGCTGGTGATTCATGTATCGCACTTTTGACGACAACCTTGTCGACCTGAACGGCAAGGTTCTTTTCGTGACGGGCGGCACCGGTTCCTTCGGGCGCAAATTCGTCTCCACCATCCTGCAGCGCTATCGGCCGCGGAAGCTGATCATCTTCTCGCGCGACGAGCTGAAGCAGTACGACATGCAGAACGCCGTGCGGGCGGCCTATCCCGCCGATGTGCACGCCTGCATGCGCTTCTTCATCGGCGATGTGCGCGACCGCGAGCGGCTGGCGCTGGCCACCCGCGGCGTCGACTACATCATCCACGCGGCGGCGCTGAAGCAGGTCCCGGCGGCGGAGCACAACCCGTCGGAATGCATCCACACCAACATCATGGGCGCCGAGAACGTGGTCTGGGCGGCCCTGCAGAACCGGGTGAAGAAGGTCATCGCCCTGTCGACCGACAAGGCCTGCAACCCGGTCAACCTGTACGGTGCCACCAAGCTGGCCTCGGACAAGACCTTCGTCGCCGCCAATAACCTGTCGGGCGACATCGGCACCCGCTTCGCCGTGGTCCGCTACGGCAATGTCGTCGGCTCGCGCGGCAGCGTGGTGCCGTTCTTCCGCCAGCTGCTGGAGCAGAAGGCCGAGGCGCTGCCGATCACCGACGACCGCATGACCCGGTTCTGGATCACGCTGCAGCAGGGCGTGAACTTCGTGCTGTCGAACTTCGAGATCATGCGCGGCGGCGAGATCTTCGTGCCGAAGATCCCGAGCATGAAGATCACCGAGTTGGCCCACGCCTTGGCGCCGAATCTGCCGCACCGCATCGTCGGCATCCGCCCGGGCGAGAAGCTGCATGAGGCGATGATCGCGGTCGACGACGCGCATGCGACGGTCGAGCTGGCGGACCGCTACGTGATCGAGCCCCAATTCGGCGAGTACACCCGCACCTCCTTCACCGAGGATGCGGGCGGCAAGCCGGTGCCGGACCGCTTCAGCTACTGCAGCGACAACAACACCGAATGGCTGGACGACCGCGAGCTGCTGGAGATCCTCGAGCGGCACGCGAACTGACGGCCCGCCGGGGCCGTTCCCCGTTCCCTTCCCCCAGGGCCCGCGCGGTTCGGAGGCGATCACCGTGACCTTCCTGCCCTATGGCCGCCAGTATATCGACCAGGACGACATCGACGCCGTCGCCCGGGCGCTGCAGGCCGACTACCTGACCACCGGCCCGACGGTCGGCGAGTTCGAGCGCGCCTTCTGCGCCGCCACCGGCGCCCCCTTCGCCGCCGCCTGCTCGAACGGCACCGCGGCGCTGCACCTGGCGACGCTGGCGCTGGGCCTCGGGCCCGGGGATGTCTGCGTCGTCCCGGCCGTGACCTTCCTGGCCACCGCCAACTGCGCCCGCTTCGTCGGCGCCGACGTCGTGTTCGCCGATGTCGACCCGGAGACCGGGCTGATGCGGCCGGAGGATCTGGAGACGGCGATCGCCCGGATCCCGCAGATCCATCCGCAGGGCCGGTTCGCCGCCGTGCTGCCGGTGCATCTGGCCGGCCAGACCGTGCCCCTGGCGCCGATCTCCGAGATCGCCCGCCGCCACGGCGCCTTCGTGATCGAGGACGCCTGCCACGCGCTGGGCACGGAGTACGACACGGCGGAGGGCCGGGTCCAGGTCGGCACCTGCACCCATTCCGACCTCGCCTGCTTCTCCTTCCACCCGGTCAAGACCATCGCGCTGGGCGAAGGCGGCATGGTCACCTCGGCCGATCCGGAGCTGCAGCAGAAGCTGGCGCGGCAGCGCTCGCACGGCATGACCCGCGACCCGGACGCCTTCGTCAACACCGAGCTGGCGGTCGACCCTGCCCAGGCCGGGGTGAACCCCTGGTACTACGAGATGCAGGAGATCGGCTTCAACTACCGGCTGACCGACATCCAGGCGGCGCTCGGCATCAGCCAGCTGCGCAAGCTGGACTGGTTCAAGGCCCGCCGCCGGGCCCTGGCGGCGCTGTACGACGAGGCGCTGGCGCCGCTGGCCCCGGCGCTGCGGCCGATCGCCAAGGCGCCGGGCTGCGACCCGGTGCTGCATCTCTACGAGGTGCTGATCGACTTCGCCGCGATCGGCCAGACCCGCGGCCAGGTGGTGCGCGCGCTGCACGCCAAGGGCATCGGCACCCAGGTGCACTACATCCCGGTCAACCGGCAGCCCTATTACGAGGACATCTACGGCCGCCGCCCCCTGCCCGGCGCCGAGTCCTTCTACGCCAGCTGCCTGTCGCTGCCGCTGTTTCCCGCCATGCAGGACGGCGATGTCGAGCGGGTGGTCGAGGTGCTGCGCGAAGTCATCGGGTAAGGCTGCCCCGGTCGACGGACGGCAGCCGTCTCGCGGGCGGGTCCCCTGGACCTGTCGATTCGTTCTTCACTCGGCGCCGGCTGGGGAAGGGATGCCGTCCCGATGTCCGTGACCCGAACCGGCTCCCGCTTCCGGCGAGATGGACTCCGCCGGCTTCACGCGGAACCAGGTGGCGTAAAGCGCCGGCAGGAACAGCAGGATGAGCACGGTGCCGATGGCCGTGCCCCCGATCAGCGTGTAGGCCATCGACCCCCAGAACACCGAATGGGTGAGCGGGACGAAGGCCAGCACGGCGGCGAGCGCCGTCAGGATGACGGGGCGGGCGCGCTGGACCGTCGCCTCGACCACAGCGTGATAGTCGTCGAGCCCGGCATCCCTGTTCTCCTTGATCTGTCCGATCAGGATCAGCGTGTTGCGCATCAGGATGCCGGCTAGCCCGATCAGACCCAGGATGGCGTTGAAGCCGAAGGGCTGGTTGAAGGCGAGCAGGACCGGCACGGCGCCGACGAGGCCCAGCGGGGCGGTCAGCATCACCATGGCTGTCGCCGAGAAGGAGCGGACCTGCAGCATGATGAAGACCAGCATCAGGGCGATCATGATCGGGAACACGGCGGCGAGCGCGACATTCGCCTTGCCCGCCTCCTCGATCGAGCCGCCCGTCTCGATACGGTAGCCCTCGGGCAGCGAGGCGATCAGCGGCTGCAGGGCCTGCAGCACGCGCATCGAGACTTCAGGCGGCTGGGCGGTCTCGTCGATGTCGGAGCGGATGGTGATCGTCGGGGTCCGGTCGCGCCGCTTCAGGATCGGATCCTCCATGCGCACCTCGGCACGGCCGATCTGGTCGAGCGGGATCAGCTTTCCGTCGCGGCTGGTGAGCGAGAAATCGGCGAGGCGGGCGGGATCGAGCCGCTCGCCACCGGCGCTGCGGGCGACCACGTCGACGGTGCGGATGTTCTCGCGGACCTGCGTGACCGTGACGCCGGTGAGCAGGAACTGCAGCTGCTGTGCCGCTTCCGCCGGCGAGAGGCCGATCAGGCGCAGCCGGTCTTGGTCGAGAACGTAGCGCAGGGTCGGCACGCGGTTGCCCCAGTCGCGATTGGCCTGCCGCACCTCGGGCACGCCCCGCATGACGGCGAGGGCCTGTTCGGAGATCCGGCGCAGCTCGCCGGCATCCGGTCCCATGATCCGGAACTCGACCGGGAACGGCGTGTAGGGCCCGAACACCAGCTGGGTGACGCGCAGATAGGCTTCGGGCGCGAGCCCCTCGGCCACGGCCGTGCGCAGCCGGCGCTTCAGGGCTTCGCGGGCCTCCGCGTCGGGGGTCAGGATGACGATCTTGGCGAAGGCGGGGTCGGGTAGTTCCGGCGACAAGGCCAGGAAGAAGCGCGGCGCCCCCTGGCCGACATAGCTGGTGACGATCTGTGCCTCCGGCTGATCCGCCAGCCAGCGCTCGACCGTCTCGACCGTCTTCTCCGTCGTCTCGATGCTGGTGCCCTCCGGCAGGCGCACCTCGACCAGCACCTCGGGACGGTCGGAGGTCGGGAAGAACTGCTGCTTCACCGCCCCCATGCCGACGACCGACAGCGCGAAGACCACGCCCACCGCGCCGCAGGTGAGGAATTTGCGGCGCACGGCGAAACCGATGACCCGGCGGAGGCGCCGGTAGTTCGGCGTGTCGTAGATGGCGTGATGCCCGCCTTCGACCGGCTTGATCGCGGGCAGCAGCTTCACGCCCAGATAGGGCGTGAAGACGACCGCCACGATCCAGGAGGCGATCAGGGCGAAGCCGACGATCCAGAAGATGTTGCCGGCATATTCGCCAGCGGTCGAGCGTGCGAAGCCGACGGGCATCAGCCCGACCACCGTCACCAGCGTCCCCGACAGCATCGGTGCCGCGGTGTGGCTCCAGGCATAGGCCGCGGCCGCGATCCGGCCCATGCCCTCCTCCATCTTCACCACCATCACCTCAATGGCGATGATGGCGTCGTCGACGAGCAGCCCGAGCGCGAGGATCAGGGCGCCGAGGGTGATGCGGTCGAAGAAGCGGCCGGTCTCCAGCATGATCAGGAAGACGACCGCCAGCGTCAGGGGAACCGCGGCCGCGACGACGATGCCGACCCGCCAGCCGAGGCTGAGCAGGCTGACCAGCAGCACGACCCCGAGCGCCATGGCGAATTTCAGCATGAACTCATCGACCGACTCCGTGATGTTCACGGCCTGGTCGGTCACCTTGGTCAGGCTGAGCCCGAGCGGCAGGCTGCCGGCGATCTTCGCCGTCTCGGCCTCCAGCGCGCGGCCGAGATCGAGGCCGTTCCAGCCGTCCTGCATCACCGCGGACAGCATCAGCGCCGGCTCGCCCTGATGGCGGATGATGAAGGTCGCCGGGTCCTCGTAGCCGCGCTGGACATCGGCGATATCGGAGAGCTTGAGGGTGCGGCCGCCGGCGGCGACGGGCGTGTCGGCGATCTTCTGCAGGTCGTCATAGGCGCCGTCGAGACGGATGAAGACCTGCGGTCCTTCGGTGTCGATCGAACCGGCCGGCGTCACCGCATTCTGCCGCTGCAGGGCAGCGAAGATGTCCTGCGCCGAGACGCCGAGCGTGACCAGCCTGGCATAGGAGAATTCGACGAAGATCCGTTCCGGCCGCTCGCCGAGAATGTCGATCTTCTTGACGCCGGGCACCTTCAGGAGCTGCTGGCGGATGGTCTCGGCCTGCCGGACCAGCGCGCGCATCGGCATGCCCTTGGCCTTCAGCGCATAGAGCGCGAAGCTCACATCCGAATACTCGTCGTTGACGAACGGGCCCATCGCTCCGGCCGGCAGGTTGCGGGCCTCGTCGCCCGGCTTCTTGCGAGCCTGGTAGAACTGCTCCTGCACCGCGGCCGGCGGCGTGCTGTCCTTCAGGGTCAGGGTCATGAAGGCGAGGCCGGGCCGCACCATGGTCTCGACCCGGTCGTACCATTGCAGCTCCTGCAACCGCTTCTCGAGCGGCTCGGCGACGAGATCCTGCATCTCCTGCGCCGTCGCGCCCGGCCAAGCGGTCGTGACGGTCAGCACCTTCACGGTGAAGGCGGGATCCTCGGCGCGGCCGAGCTTGAGGAAGGCGACGGCGCCGGCGATCGCGATCCCGATGATGAAGAACAGCGTCACCGAACGCTCGCGGACGGCGAGCGCGGAAAGATTGAAGCTCATGACGCATCCGCCTTTGCGACCGACATGCGGACGGTCTCGCCGTCATGGAGGAGATGGGCCCCCAGGGCTGCGATCCGCTCGCCGGGCTCGAGGCCCGAGACGATCGCAGTCTCCCCACCCAGCCGGCGTATGGTCACCACCCTGAAGCCGACGGTGGATGTGGCCTGGTCGACCGCCCAGACGCCGGTCCTGCCGCCGTCATTCAGAACGGCGCCGATCGGAATCTCGACAAGGTCGGCGGCATCGGCATCCGCGACCCACAGCGTCACCGTCGCGCCCAGCGGCGCCGACGCAGCATCGCCGTCCAGCACGTAGCGTGCCTCATAGGTCCGGGTCTGCGGGTCGGCCGAATCCGACAATTGCCGCAGACGCGCGGGCCAGCGCCGCTGGTCGAGCCCATAGACGGTCGCCTCGGCCTGCGAGCCCAGGACCGGCCTGACGGATTCGGGAAGGGTGACGATGGCCTCACGCGGCCCGGCATGGGCGAGCTGCACCACCACCTGCCCGGCCGCGACGACCTGGCCAGGCTCGCCGAGCGTTTCGACGACGACACCGTCCGCATCGGCCGTGAGGGTGGAATAATCGGCCTCGTTCGCCGCGACCCTGGCCTCGGCTTCAGCGGCGGCGAGCTGCGCCTCGGCGGAGTCGAGCGCCGCCCTGGCCTGCTCGTAACGCTGCTTCGTCGCCCACCCCTTCGCGAGCAGATCGGCATATCTCGTATTGTCGGCGCGGGCCTGCACCGCGACCGCGCGGGCGGCGACCGCTGCGTTCTGCCTGGCCGTCAAGGCGAGGCGCAGATCCGTCTCGTCGACGCGCATGAGCGGCTGGCCGGCCGCGACGCGCTCGCCGACATCGACCAGGCGTTCGACAATCTTGCCGGGCACGCGGAAGCCGAGATTGCTCTGCACCCGCGCTGCGATTGAGCCGGTGTATCCCCGCTCGGCATGGCCGACGGTCCTGACCTCGGCGATCGCAACGACCGGCGAAGCGCTGCGCGGATCGTCCTGCACCCTCCGCTCCTCGGCCGCTCCGGAGACCACGACGACGCCCGCTGCGCCGATCACCAGCAGCGGCAGAGCCACGAAGAGCAGGAGGCGCGTCTTGTTCATGACCGGGATCCCGACGACTGAGGCAGGCGGAAATCAGTGTATATGCACGTATCTTCCAAAGCTGAGGGTCTCGGGGCCATCGTTCAGCCCTTGCCCACAGACCCGAAACGCTCCAGCGAGGACGTCAGCTGCGCGAGCTCTTCTGGAGGCATGTCGCGCGTCACCGCCTGCTGCGCCCGATGCCATCCCTCTCCGGCGCTGGCGAGGATTTCCTCGCCGGCTGCCGTCAGGGTGATGCGCCTCGCCCGCGCATCGTGCTCGTCGGCGGCCACGCTCAGCAGCCCGCGCCGGGCGAGCGGTTTCAGGTTCTTGGTCAGGGTCGTGCGGTCCATCCCGAGCACCTCCGCAACTTCCCCGATGGTCGGGGATCGAAGCTGCCGGAGCGCGAGAAGGACGGAGAACTGCCAGTTGTTGATCCCGAGCGACCGGAACGCCTCGTCGAACCGACGGCCGATGATCCGCCCGGCCCGCTGGATGCGCTGGCACAGGCAGGTGCGGACGATGAGGTCGGCGGTTGCGTCGTCGAGAGCTTGCAAAGATGACATGCCGCGCAAAATAGGTGCATACGCACCTATCGTCAAGAAGCGCGATCTCCTTTTTATTACGATCATAATTCATCGGCTGACACGATGGAGAAGGCTGCTCCAGCCGCCGCCCGGGGCTGTCCTACAGGAATCCGTGCAGCCACAGCGCCGCGGCATAGAGGGCAATCCCGAGCCCCAGGCGCCAGACGGCCAGCTCGCCGAGCTTCAGCTCGCCGCGGCCCGATAGGATGGCGGCGAAGGGCAGGCGCGAAGTGCGGCGGGCGAACTCGTCCCAGGCCGGCCCCAGCCGCGCCGCCCGCTTGCGGTCGATCGAGACCATGCCGTTCAGCGCCGTCACCAGGATGGCGCCGAACAGCAGCACCCCGGCCCAATGGCCGTTCACCGTCAGATGCGCCAGCGCCCAGAGGGCGAAGGCCCACAGCATCGGATGGCGGGTGATCCGGGTGATGCCCACGACCGGAAGCTCCGGCCCCAGCCGCTCCGCCGCCACCTGGGTGGGGTTGCCGGGCCCGAGGCTGCAGGCCAGCAGCACGAAGCCCAGGAACACCAGCACCGCCGGCACCCAGAAGGGCGCCGGGGCCCAGAGCGGTTCGTACGGCGCGCCGCGATAGACCAGGGCCAGCCAGACCAGCCCGGCGGCGCTGAGCACCGAGAACAGGCCGCTATAGCCCATCTCCCCCAGCCGGCCGGCCACCGCCGGGCGCAGCGGGCCGGCGACTCCGAGATGCAGAACCACCCAGAACAGCGCGGCGAGAGCGAGCGACAGCATCGTTGCGACCTTTACAGCAGGATCGATTCGGTCGATGTTGACGGCAGCAACATACGGACGGATGTGGACTGTGTCAACATCGGAGCGGGATGCCCAGCCCTATCATCATGGCGACCTGAGCCGGGCACTGGTGGCGGCGGCGCGGGCGCTGCTGGAGGAATCGGGGCCGGAGGCGCTGAGCCTGCGCGATGTCGCCCGCCGGGTGGGGGTGTCGCACAACGCGCCGTACCGGCACTTCCCGACCAAGCAGGCGCTGCTGGCGGCGGTGGCGGCGGAGGGATTCTCGATCCTGTCCGCCCGGCTCGCGGAGATCCCGACGGGGGCCGGGATGGCGGCGGGGTTCCGCGGCTATCTCGGCTTCGCGCGCGAGCAGCCGGGGCTCTACCGCCTGATGTTCGACGGCGGGCTGCAGAAATCGGCCGACCCGGCGCTGTGGGCGGTGGGCGAGCGCGCCTATGACGGGCTGCGCCAGGCCGTGCACAGCCTGGCGCCGGGGGCGGACCGGGCCGCGGTGGTGGCCGCCTGGGCCCAGCTGCACGGGCTGGCGCTGCTGGTCATCTCCGGCCAGCTGGCCGACGACCTGGTGCGCGACGGCGCGCTGGATGCGCTGGCCGGCCGGGTGGGGGCGATTTTGGAGGCCGGGCTGCGCGGCGCCGGCACCCCCTGAAACGGCCGAACCAGAAATAGAACAGAAATTCTGAATTGCCTTCCCATTAAAAATCCTGTTCAATTCTCGTGATCAACCGACTTCGGCGGCGGACCCGGGCTGAGGCCCCGTCCGGCGCCGATGAATCGGGCGACGAAACCGAGGGAGGACCAGGAATGCTTCGGACATTGCTGTGCGGCGCAGCCATGGGCGCCGCCATGGTGCTGGGCCTGGCGGCGGCGCCCCAGGCGGCGCAGGCGGCCAATGAGCGCTTCGTGCTGATCAGCCACGCGCCCGATTCCGACAGCTGGTGGAACACCATCAAGACCGCGATCCGCGAGGCCGGCCAGCAGGTCGGCGCCAAGGTGGACTACCAGAACCCGTCGACCGGCGACCTCGCCGACATGGCCCGCATCGTGCAGCAGGCCACCGCGTCGAAGCCCGACGGCATCATCATCACCATCGCCGATTTCGACGTGCTGAAGGGCCCGATCACCGACGCGGTGAAGAAGGGCATCCCGGTCATCACCATCAATTCGGGCACGGCGGAGCAGAGCAAGCAGCTCGGCGCGCTGATGCATATCGGCCAGCCGGAATACGACGCCGGCAAGGGCGCGGGCGAGAAGGCCAAGGCCGCCGGCGTCACCAAGTTCCTGTGCGTCAACCACTACATCACCAACCCGGCCTCGGTGGAGCGCTGCCAGGGCTTCGCCGACGCGCTCGGCGTCAAGCTGGGCGACCAGATGGTCGATTCGGGCATGGATCCGGGCGAGGTGCAGACCAAGGTCTCGGCCTTCCTGCGCGCCCATCCGGACACCAACGGCATCCTGACCCTCGGGCCGAACTCGGCCGAGCCGACGATCCAGGTGCTGCAGGCCAACAAGCAGGCCGGCAAGATCTTCTTCGCCACCTTCGACCTGAGCCCGGCGATCGCCGCCGGCATCAAGGACGGCACGGTGACCTTCGCCATCGACCAGCAGCCCTACCTGCAGGGCTACCTGCCGGTGGTGCTGCTGGCGAACTATGTCCGCTACGGCGTGATCCCCAGCAACAACATCAACTCCGGCCCCGGCTTCATCACCAAGGACAACATCGCCCTGGTCGAGAAGCTGGCCGGCGAGTACCGGTAAGCCGAGAGCACCTTGTGATCCCCCCTCCCCTCGCGGGAGGGGGCAGGGGGAGGGGGTCGCACCGAAGCGACGACCCGGCCGGCCCCGCTCCTCGCATCGACAG
>NZ_JANX01000184.1 GCF_000767795.1 Inquilinus limosus MP06
GCACCGCGGCGGCGCGCGCCGCCTCGGGGTTCCGGTCCAGCCCGCGGCGGACATCCTCCAGCAGCGCCTCGACGGTCTCGGCCGGGCCGCGGGCCGTGTCGATGGCCAGGGTCGCGAGGCTTGTCCCGTCCTTCTCCATCGCCCGTGTCCTCCAGTCCGTCTTCGATGCTGGATATCTAGTCGGGGACGCGGCGGACCGCCCGTTAGGGCTTGTGAGGCGGTGTTAGTGGCTGCCGGGCATGGCAAACACGGGCCCGGCCGCGGGGCCGGGCCCGTGTCCCTGTCCTGCCGCGGACAGGCGTCAGCGCAGCGTGTGGAACGCGGCGCGGACCTCGGTGGCGAACAGCTCCGGCTCTTCCCAGGCCGCGAAATGGCCGCCCTTGTCGACCTCGTTGAAGTAGATGAGCTTGTGATAGGCGCGCTCGACCCAGCTGCGCGGCGCGCGGTAGATCTCGCCGGGGAAGATCGTTACCCCGGCGGGCAGGTCGATGCTCACGGCGTTGAAGTTGTTGGAGTGGTCCTCCCAGTAGATCTGGGCCGCGGAGGTGGCACTGTCGGTCAGCCAGTACAGCGAGATGTCGTCCAGGATCTCGTCCCGGGTCAGCGACTTCTCGGGATCGCCGCCGCTGTAGGTCCACTGGGCGATCTTGTCGTACATCCAGGCCGCCTGGCCGACCGGGGAATCCGCCAGGGCGTAGCCGACCGTCTGCGGCCGGGTGACCATCATGGCCGAATAGCCGGTGTTGTTCTGGTAGAAGTCGTTCAGCTGGTCATAGGCCGCCGTCTCGCGCGGCGGCAGCCCGGCCGGGGCGGGCAGGCCCTGCGCCAGCAGCGGCTGCAGCTCTGCCGGTACGGTCGCCGGCATGTTGACATGGATGCCGATCAGCCCCGGCACCTTCTGCATCGCCATGCGGTGCGAGATCACCGAGCCGCAATCGCCGCCCTGCGACACGAACCGCTTGTAGCCCAGCCGCGCCATAAGCTGGCCCCAGGCGCGGGCGATGTGGTCGGAGCCCCAGCCGGTGGCGGTCGGCTTGCCGGAGAAGCCGAAGCCCGGCAGCGACGGCACCACCAGGTGGAACGCGTCCTCCGCCTTGCCGCCATGCGCCGTGGGGTCGGTCAGCGGGCCGATGGCCTTGACCAGCTCCAGGATCGACCCCGGCCAGCCATGGGTCATGATCAGCGGCAGGGCATTGTCGTGCTTCGAACGGACATGGATGAACTGGATGTCCAGCCCGTCGATCTCGGTCATGAACAGCGGCAGGGCGTTCAGCTTCGCCTCGACCTTGCGCCAGTCGTAATCGGTGCCCCAATAGCGCACCAGCGTCTGCAGCCGCTCCAGCTGCACGCCCTGGGACGCGTCGGCCACGGTCTCCTTGCCGGGCCAGCGCGTCGCCGCGATGCGCCGGCGCAGATCGGTCAGCGCATCTTCCGGGATCTCGACGCGGAACGGGCGGATCGCGGGGCCTTCGGCGGCCGCGGCCAGCCGCACGGGAAGGACGCTCAGCGCGCCGGCGGCGGCCATCGCGGTCGCGGACGCCGCCAGGAAGCCGCGCCGGGTGGCGGGCGGCACTACGTCGAACATGATCGGTCCTCTGCTGCGGGACGGACCGGGGAGGCCGGTCCGGCCGCGACCCTAGCGGCGCACCGGCGCCCGCGCTTTCACAGGACCGCCGGGGTTTGCCGCCACCTGCTGCAATCTGCATGCGGCGGCCGGCCGGTTGGCGCCTCGCCTGCCGTTCCCCTAGGATGCGGCCGAGTCATGGGTGGAGGGTTGCGAATGATGATCGGGCCGGCGCAGGCGGGGGACGTCTTCTCCTTCGGTCCCTTCCGCCTGGCCGTGGGCGAGCGGCTGCTGACCCGGGACGGCGCCCCGGTCGATCTCGGCGCCCGGGCGCTGGACATCCTGGTGGCCCTCGTCGCCCGCCCGAACGAGCCGGTCGGCAAGCGCGAGCTGATCGCCGAGGTGTGGCCCGACGTGATCGTCGAGGAGGGCAGCCTGCGCTTCCACATCGCCGGGCTGCGCAAGGCGCTGGGCGACGGCCAGGACGGCGCGCGCTACATCGCGACGCTGCCGGGACGGGGCTACTGCTTCGTGGCGCCGGTCCTGCGGTCGGGTCCGTCCTCGCCGATGGCGGAGGGCGCGGCCACGGTCGGCGCCTCCTTCACCGGCACCACCTTCCTGCCGCCGCGGCTGGCGCGGATGGTGGGGCGGGAGGACAGCGTGCGGGCCCTGGCGGAGCAGCTGGCCGCGGCGCGCTTCGTCACCATCGTCGGCCCCGGCGGGGTCGGCAAGACCACGGTGGCGGCGGCGGTGGCGCATGAGCTGCTGGATTCCTTCGCCGGCGCCGCCCTGTTCGTCGATTTCGGGCTGGTGACCGATCCCCGCCTGGTGCCGGTCACCGTGGCATCGATGCTGGGCCTGCCGATCCGGTCGGAGGATCCGGTGCCCGGCCTGATCGCCCATCTGCGCGACCGCCGCTTCCTGCTGGTCCTCGACAGCTGCGAGCATGTGATCGACGGCGCCGCCGGCCTGGCTGCCGAGATCTTCCGGGCCGCGCCTCAGGCCCACATCCTGGCGACCAGCCGCGAGGCGCTGCGGGTCGAGGGCGAACAGGTCCACTCCCCTGGCGCCGCTGGGCTGTCCGCCGGACGAGCCCGGCCTGACCGCCGCGGCGGCCGCGGATTTCCCCGCCGCCCGCCTGTTCCTGGAACGCGCGGCCGCGGCCGGCGCGCCGCTCACCCTCAGCGATGCCGACGCCGCCCTGGTGGCGGAGATCTGCCGCCGGCTCGACGGCATGGCGCTGGCGATCGAGCTGGCGGCCGGGCGGGTCCAGGCCTATGGCCTGAAGCAGACCGCGGCGCTGCTGGACCAGCGGCTGCCCCTGGCCTGGCCGGGGCAGCGCAACGCGCCGCCGCGCCAGCGCACCCTGCAGGCGACGCTGGATTGGAGCTACGGCCTGCTGTCGGAGGCGGAGCGGCTGGTGCTGCGCCGGCTCTCCATCTTCGTCGGCCCGTTCACGATGGAGGCGGCGCTGGGCGTGGTGAGGGGCGGGCTGGTGGACGACGCGGCGGTTTTTGCCGCCATCGACAGCCTGATCGCCAAATCTATGGTCGCGACCCGGCCGGTGGGGGCGATGATGCGCTATCGCCTGCTGGACACCACGCGCGCCTACGCCCAGCAGATCACCGAGGAGAGCGAGCGCACGGCCCTGGCGGTACGCCATGCCGAATACCACCGGCGCTGGCTGGACCAGCTCAAGGCCGAATGGCCGACTCTGTCGAATGCGGCGGAGCGCGGCCCCATCCTGTCGGCGATGAACAATGTCCGCGCGGCGCTTCAATGGTGCTTCGGCCCGGGCGGCGACGCCGGCCTCGGCATCGCCCTGGCCGCGGCCGCGGCGCCGGTGTTCCTGGCGATGTCGCTGCTGACCGAATGCGACCGCTGGTCGGGCCAGGCGATCCAGGCCCTCGACGCCGGCACCCGCGGCGGCGTCGACGAGATGCAGCTGCAGGCGGCGCGCGGCATGGCGCTGATGTTCATGCAGGGCAGCAGCGACGCCGCGCGCGCGGCGCTGGAGCGGAGCCTCGCCGTCGCCGAGGCCCGCCGCGACATTCCGGGGCAGCTGATGGTGCTGGGCCCGCTGCACATGTTCCACCTGCGCGTCGGGGCCTTCGACACGGCGCTGGGGCTGGCGCGGCAGGGTGCGGCCCTGGCCGGCGCGGCCGAGGATGCGGCCACTGTGGCTCTGGCCCAGTTCCTGCTGGGCATCTCGCTGCACCTGGCCGGCGATCTCGGCGGTGCCCGCGCGGCGCTCGAAGCGGCGCTGCGGCAGCCGGCGGGGCCGCCGTCGGCCGGCATGATCCATCTCGGCTTCGAGGGGCCGAACCTGGCCGGCGTGATCCTGGCGAGGACCCTGTGGCTTCAAGGGCATCCGGTCCAGGCGGCGGAGTTGGCCGCCCGCGCCGTCCGGGAGGCGGAGCGGATGGACCATCCGGTCACGCTGTCCGTGGCCACGCTGTGGGCGATCACGGTCTATCTCTGGACCGGCGACCTGGATCGGGCGGAGGCGCTGGCCGCGCGCTTCACCGCCCGCGCCGGCTCGCACTCGCTGGGTCCCTACCTCGCCCGTTGGTCCCAGGCCTTCGCCGGGTCCATCGCCACTCCGCCGCGCGACGTGAGGCCGGCATCACGGCGCTGCGCGGCGGCCTGGCGACGCTGCGCGAGGCGGGCCACGAGGTGCTGACCACCGCGCTCGAGCTCGCGCTGGCGGAAGGGCTGGCCGTGACCGGCCGGGAGGCCGAGGCGCTGGCCCTGGTCGACGCGGCGATCCGGCGGGTCGAGGCCCATGGCGACCTGATCTATCGGTCGGAGCTGCTTCGGGTCAAAGGCCGGGTCCTGCTGGCGACGGGGCCGGCGGACGAGGCCGAGGCGTCTCTCCGCCAGTCGCTGGATTGTGCCCGAGCGCATGCCGCCCCGGCCTGGGAGCTGCGGGCCGCGACCGATCTGGCGGCGCTGCTGGCCGGGCAGGGCCGGCCCGGCGAGGCCGTGGTGCTGCTGCGGCCAGTGGTCGACGGCTTCACCGAAGGGTCGGAGACGGCGGATCTGCAGGCCGCGGCCAGGCTGCTGGCGACCCTGGGGTGGGAGCGAGGCTCTCCCAGGGAACGGGGCCGTGGCCGGTTCCGTTGGCCAGGGTGAGGATCGCGGCCGCTGGCCGCGGAGGCCATGCGAGCCTCCCGGCCACCGAACGGGACGGACGGGGCCTCGATCCGACAACCAGCCACCGGGGTCAGTCCATGGTTCGACGGTCATGGATCGCGCTGCTGTCAGCGCTTGCCGTATTCCTCTGCATCGCCGCCGCTCCCGGGCGTGCCCAGGACACCCCCGAGCCGCTGCCGCAGCGGACCGGCCTGCCGGCCGGCTTCGACCAGGCCTTCTCGCACCGCTTCGCCGAGGCCAACGGCGTCAGGCTGCACTACGTGATCGGCGGCCCGGCCGATGGCGAGCTGGTCGTGCTCCTGCATGGCTGGCCGCAGACCTGGTACACGTGGCGCCGCGTGATGCCCGAGCTCGCCGCGGCGGGGTTCCGCGTCGCCGCCGTGGATTACCGCGGCGCGGGCGAGTCGGAAAAGCCGCTCGACGGCTACGACAAGGCGACCATGGCCGCGGACATCCGGGCCCTGGTCCGCCAGCTGGACGCGACAAGGGTGGATCTCGTCGGGCGCGACATCGGCGTCATGGTCGCCTACGCCTATGCCGCGCAATGGCCGGACGAGGTCGCGAGGCTGGCGATGCTCGACGTCCCGGTGCCCGGCACGCATGTCTGGGACGAGGCGATCCACAAGCCGGATCCGCAGCTCTGGCATTTCGGCCTGCACCAGCAGCGCGACATCGCCGAGATGCTCGTGGCCGGCCATGAATATGCGTACATCTCGGACTTCATGAAGAAGCGGCTCGCCGCGCCGATCGCCGACGACGACCTGACCGTCTATGCGCAGGCCTATGCCGCGCCCGGAGGGATGCGCGCAGGCTTCGAGCTCTACCGGGCCTTTCCCGAGGATGAGCGGCGCTTCAGGGAATTTCTCAAGAAAAAGCTGCCAATGCCGGTCCTGGCGCTCGCGGGCGAGCGCAGCAATGGCTGGAAGGAGGTGGATATGGCCAAGGAAGCAGCCGACGACGTCCGCGGCGCCGTGGCGCCGGAGACCGGCCACTGGCTACCGGACGAGAATCCCGGCTTCGTCTCCCGGCATCTCATCGCCTTCCTGCGTGGATCCGCGGAAACAGGCAGGTAGGCAGCTGTCGCGGCCCGTCAGCGGCGGCCGGGACGGATCCCGACCGCCGTCTGGGCTTACGCCCCTCGGCGTCAGACGACGTGCAGCCGGACGTCGACATTGTTGCGGGTGGCGTTGGAGTACGGGCAGACGTGATGCGCCTTCTCCACCAGCGCCTGCGCCTGGGCCTTGTCCAGGCCGGGCAGCGAGATGGTCAGGTCGACATCGATGCCGAAGCCGCCCGGGATCTCGCCGATGCCGACCTCGGCCTTGACCGAGGCGTCGGGCGAGATCTGCACCTTCTCCTTGCCGGCGACGAACCGGATCGCGCCCAGGAAGCAGGCGGAATAGCCGGAGGCGAACAGCTGCTCCGGATTGGTGGCGCCGCCCTTGCCGCCCATCTCCTTCGGCACGGCCAGCGGCAGGTCGATGATGCCGTCGGACGACTTCGCGCGCCCGTCGCGGCCGCCGGTCGAGGTGGCGGTGGCCTTGTAGACGATCTTCTCAGGCTTGGTCATGACAGGCTCCTGGGTTGGGCCGCACCGGCGATGCGGCCGGGGGATGACGGTACAGACATGGGGCGGCAGCCTGAAGCTGCCACCGGGTCGCGGCGCCTCTATGGATCGAAGCGCCGGGGATCGACCGCGGCGAAGCTGTCGCCGCGGCTGAAATCGTCGAAGCGGACAACCAGCGGCGCCGGCGACGGGTCGCGATAAGGCCCGAACTTGAAATACTGGTCGCGGGCGGCGGGGGAGCCGACCGGCCCGCCTACGGTGACGACCGGCCGGCCGTCGGCCCAGACCTCGATCAGGTCGTCGGGCCCGCCGGCGACGCGCAGATGCACCACCATGTCGACCCAGGCGCCGAAGGGCGAGGGCAGCGGCGCCACGCGGTCGATGGCCAGGCCGCGGGCGCATTCGCCGGCCGGGGCGGGGGGCAGCTCCACATCCAGCTCATCGGCGCCGCCATGCAGGAAGCTGCGGCTGCCGGCGGGGAAATCGGAGAAGTCGTAGCCGTCCTGCCAGGCGACCAGCACCCGGCACTGCTGGCCGGGCGACGCCGTCGCCTGCTCCAGGGTCAGATGGAAGGCGCCGCCCTTGAAGCGCTGGGCCAGGAAGGGGCTCTGGCTGCCGCTCTGCTTCCACTGGCCGACCACCAGCCGGTTGCCGCCGGCCCCGGCGTCCGGGCTGTCGATGCGGAAGCTGAAGCCGAACCAGCTGTCGGTGCCCGCCGGCTGGACCGATTGCAGCCACAGCTCGGCGCGCTGGTCGTCCTCGGGGTTGAACACGGCGCCCGGCGCCGTGTCCAGGCAGCCGCTGCGCCGGCGCGCCAGCTCGGCCTTCGGGATGGCGGGCGGCATCGTCGCGTCCGGCAGCAGCGCCATGCCGGCGGCGTAGCGGCCGGAGCGCACCACCGTCTCCTCGATGAAGAAGCGGTTCTCGGCGCGCGGGCAGGGGGCCCAGACCTGCGGGTCGATGCGGCCCGATTCGAAGCCGTCGGCGATCTCGGTGCCGGGGGGCGCGGCGGTGGCCGGCCCGGCAAAGGCCGCGGCGAGGATCAGGACGGCCGGCAGCAGGCGCTGCCGCAACGGGGCTGATGGCATGCTCACCGCCGGGGTGTCGGGCCGCGGCAGGATAGGCGGCCGGCCCGGCGCAGCCAAGCGGCGGTAGGCTCATATCGCATCCGACCAGACATCACGCGCGGCCTCATCTGCGACGGCTGTGGCACCTCGTGGATCCCTACTTATCGAACCGCCGGGGATCCACTTCCTCGAAGCTGTGGCCCAGGCCGAAATTGTCGAGATGGGCCACCACCGGGGTCTCGCCGGGATCGCGGTACGGGCCGATCTTGAAGTACTGCCGGCCGCTGTCGCGATAGCCCAGCCGGCCGCGGACGGTGACGATCTTCCGGCCGTTGGCCCAGATCTCGATCAGGTCGTCCGGCTGCGCGTCGACCTTGATGTGCACCACCATGTCGACCCAGGCGCCGTAGGGCGAGGGCAGCGACGCCTCGCGGTCGACGGTCAGGTCGCTGCCGCAATCGGTGGTATAGTCCGGCGCCAGCTTGTTGCCGGCCCCGTCGAAGCCGTCATGCAGGAAGCTGTGGTGCGGCGGGAAGTCGGAGAAGTCGTAGCCGTCTTCCCAGGCCACCAGCACCCGGCACTGCTGCAGCCGGGCCGGCCCGTCCTGCTCCACCGTCAGGTAGAATTTCCGGTTGCGGAAGCGCTGCCCCAGGAACGGGCTGTATTGGCCGGCCTGCTTCCACTGCCCGACCAGCAGACGCCGGTTGTCGGCCGCGGGGGCCACCGGGGCGTCGATGCGGAAGCTGAAGCCGTACCAGAGGTCGGTGCCCTTCGGCTCGGTCTCGCGCAGCCACAGCTCGGCCCGCTGGTCGCTGCCGGCCATGAAATCCATGTCGCGGTCGGAATCGATGCAGCCGCTGCGCGTGTGCGGGGCGGCCACCGCCTCGATCGCCGGCGGCAGGTCCGGCGTCGGCAGCAGCGCCATGCCGGCAGAATACCGGCCGGAGCGGGCCATCATGTCGTCGATGAAGAAGCGCCCTTCCGGCCGCCGGCACGGCGACCAGATCTGCGGCGGGATGCGCCCGCCCTCGAACCCGTCCGACATCGGGTCGGACATCGGGGGGGCGGACACCGGGGGGCCGGGCATCGGGTCGGCGGCGGCCGGCGCGGCCGCCAGCAGAAGGGCGATGGCCGGCAGGCACCGCAGCAAGGCAGGAAGCATGGATCCGTTGAACTGCCGAATCGGGAAACGAAGCGGCAGGATAGGTCAACGCGGCGGCCGGGTGGCTCCCAGAAGGCGCGGCAGGTCGCCGCGCCACGCCACCAGCGAGAACACCAGCGCCGCCACCAGCACGAACAGCGCCGTCACCGCCGCCATCACCGGGGTGTAGCCGTAGCGCAGGGCGTTGAAGATCTTGATCGGCAGCGTCTCCACCGTCGACCCGGCGACCATATAGGCGATGATGTACTCGTTGAGGCTGAGCACGAAGGCGAAGGCGTAGCCGGAGATGATGTAGGGTCGCACCGAGGGCAGCACGATGGTGCGGAACACCGTGCGCTCGTCGGCGCCCAGGGTGCGCGCCGCCTCCACCGCCGCGCGGTCGATCGACGCCAGGCCCAGCGCGATGTTCACCAGCGGCAGGGTGACGAAGAAGATGCCGTGCGAGACGATGGTGGCGGCGATGTGTCCGTAGAGGCCGACCATCTGCCAGAAGATCAGGAAGCCCAGCGCCGAGACCACCGGCGGCAGGATGAACGGGGCGATGCCGAGGGTGTAGAGGGCGCGGCCCCAGCGCGGATTCCAGCGCCACAGATACCAGGCCATCGGCAGTGCGATCGACACCGACAGGGCGGCGGCCAGCACGGCGATGGTGACGCTGTGGCCCAGCGCGCCGACCCACTCCGGGTCCTGCAGCATCTCGCCGTACCAGGCGAAGGACAGGCCCTGCGGCGGGAACAGCAGGCGCTTCTTCTCGTTCAGCGACACGCCGATGATGACGATGATCGGCGCCAGCAGGATCGCCCCGATCAGGCCCATATAGAGGCGGCTGAGAACGCGGCCCATCTCAGCGCCCCCCGGCCGGCTTGCGGCCCTGGCCCAGCAGCAGGGTCAGGCCGATCAGGGCCAGGCTGACCAGCACCAGGAACACCGCCAGCGCCGCGGCGAAGGGGATGTTCGACTGGTAGATCGCCTGGTCGGTGATCAGCACCGACAGGGTCCAGTGCTCCGGCTTGCCCAGCACCTGGGGCAGGACGTAGCAGCCGAGGGTGAAGACGAAGACCAGGATGGCCGTCGCCAGGATCGCCTGGCGCAGCGACGGCAGCACCACGGTGAAGAAGCCGCGCAGCGGCGAGGCGCCGAGCGTGCGCGCGGCCTCGGTGATCTCGGGATCCAGCCGGTTCACCGCCGGGTACAGCATCAGCACCGAATAGGGGAAGCCGATGAAGCACAGCCCCATCAGCAGCGCGCCGAAGCTGGGCGTCCAGGCGTCGGGCGAATCCAGCACGCCGAGCGTGACCAGCAGGTTGGAGATGCCGGCCGACCGCGACAGCAGGATCGACCAGGCGAAGCCCATGATCACCTCGGACAGCGACAGGATCGACAGGATGACCACCAGCCAGGCCACCTGCGCCGGCCGGCGCGTGCGGCTGAGGAACCAGGTGAAGGGCACCGCGGCGGCGACGCAGACCACGGCGGCCAGGCCGCAGATCATCAGCGAGAAGCCCAGCACGCGAGTGAACAGCGGTGTCCAGAACCGGGCGTAGTTGTCCAGCTCGAAGGCCGGCTCGTACAGCCCGCCCTCGACCCGGTGGTAGAAGCTGAACGCCACCATGATCACGAACGGGATCAGGAAGAACACGCACAGCATCGCCGCCGGCCACAGCGCCGGCAGCCGGGCGACCAGGCCGCGGGGGGCGGAGGGGGCTGCGGCCGG
>NZ_JANX01000185.1 GCF_000767795.1 Inquilinus limosus MP06
GGTCCGAGGCCGCGGCGCTGCGTCTGGGCCCCGACGACGTGGTGATCGGCGTCGCCGCCAGCGGCGGCACCCCCTACACCCGCGCGGTGCTGCAGGAGGCCGGCCGCGCCGGCGCCCTGACCATCGCCGTCGCCTCCAACCCCGGCGCGCCGATCTTCGGCGATGCCGCCCATGCCGTGCTGCTGGCGACGGGGGAGGAGCCAGTCGCCGGCTCCACCCGGCTCAAGGCCGGCACGGCGCAGAAGGTGGCGCTGAACCTGTTCTCGACGCTGGTGATGACCCGGCTCGGCCATGTCTATGACGGGCTGATGGTCGACATGCAGCCGACCAATGCCAAGCTGAACGTCCGCTCGGTGCGCATGCTGCGCAGCATCGTGCCGGTGGACGAGGCGACGGCCCGGTCTGCGCTGGAGGCGGCGGGGCAGAACGTCAAGCTGGCGGCCCTGGTGGCGATGGGCGACAGCGCCGAGGAGGGGCGGCGGCGCCTGGACGCGGCCGATGGCGACCTGCGCCGGGCCCTGGCCGCAAAGCAAGGTTCGTAAAGAGACACCGGGCGGCGGGGGGCCGCCGCCCGTGCACACGGCGAAACGCCGAACAGAGGAGGCAGTTGCACATGTCCCATTCGTTCCTGCGGGGCGCGTTCCTGGCCGGGGCGGCGCTCGCCGTCCTGTCCACCACCGCCATGGCCGCCGATGCCACGCTGACGATCGAGAGCTGGCGCAACGACGACCTGAAGATCTGGCAGGACACCATCATCCCGGCCTTCGAGAAGAGCCATCCGGGCATCAAGGTGGTGTTCTCGCCGTCGACCCCGACCGAGTACAATGCGGCCCTCAACGCCAAGCTCGAGGGCGGCACCGCGGGCGACCTGATCAGCTGCCGGCCGTTCGACGCCTCGCTGGCGCTGTTCCAGAAGGGCTACCTGGCCCCGGTCAACGACCTGAAGGGCATGGACACCTTCTCCGACGTGGCCAAGAGCGCCTGGATCACCGATGACGGCAAGACGCTGTTCTGCGTGCCGATGGCGTCGGTGATCCACGGCTTCCTCTACAACAAGGATGTTTTCGACGCCGAGGGCCTGACCCCGCCGAAGACCGAGGCCGAGTTCTTCGCCCTGCTCGACAAGATCAAGGCCAAGGGCGAGGTGGCGCCGCTCGACATCGGCACCAAGGACCAGTGGGAGGCCGCGACCATGGGCTTCCAGAACATCGGTCCGAACCTGTGGAAGGGCGAGGAAGGCCGCAAGGCGCTGATCGCAGGCAAGGAGAAGTTCACCGACAAGCCCTATGTCCAGGCCTTCGAGGAGCTGGCGAAATGGAAGCCTTACCTGCCGGACGGCTATGAGGCTCAGGCGTATCCGGACAGCCAGAACCTGTTCACGCTGGGCCGCGCCGCGATCTACCCGGCCGGATCCTGGGACATCGCCGCCTTCAACGCCCAGGCCGACTTCAAGATGGGCGCCTTCCCGCCGCCGGTCGAGAAGGCGGGTGACAAGTGCTACATCAGCGACCACACCGACATCGCGCTCGGCATGAACACCAAGACCAAGAATCCGGAGGCCGCCAAGGCGTTCCTGGAATGGGTGGCGTCGCCGGAATTCGCCGACATCTACTCGAACGCGCTGCCGGGCTTCTACTCGCTGTCGAACCACCCGGTCACGGTCAAGGACCCGGTGGCGGCGGAGTTCCTGAGCTGGCGCAAGAGCTGCGAATCCTCGATCCGCAACTCGTACCAGATCCTGTCGCGCGGCACGCCGAACCTGGAGAACGAGCTGTGGAACGTCTCCGCCCAGGTGCTGAACGGCACCATGACGGCGCAGCAGGCGGCGGACAGCATCCAGAAGGGGCTCGACTCCTGGTACAAGCCGGCGAAGTAACGCGATCCTTTAAACCCTGACGTCATCCCGGGCGCGGTGCAGCACGGAGTGCTGCGCCGCAGACCCGGGATCTCTTCGAGACCTCGATGAGATCCCCGCTTTCGCGGGGATGACGAGAAGAGTGTAAGCACCATGGCCAGCACCCAAGCCGTCGTCATCCCCCGCTCGCAGATCGCGGGCCGCAAGGGGCGCTTCCCCTGGCACGTCGTCGTCTTCCTGGCGCCGGCGACACTGATCTACACCGTGTTTATGATCTACCCGCTGCTCGACAGCCTGCGGCTCAGCCTGTTCACGCGGGACGAGGCGGGGGCGGAGCATTTCGCCGGGCTGGCCAACTACGCGGCGCTGTTCTTCGACCCGCAATGGGCCGACCGCTTCTGGAACGCGCTGGGCAACAATGTCCTGTTCTTCGCCGTGCACATGCTGGTGCAGAACCCGATCGCGATCGGGCTGGCGGCGCTGCTGTCCCTGCCCAATCTGCGCTTCACCAACACCTACCGCACCTTGATGTTCACCCCGACGCTGCTGTCGGTGGTGATCATCGGCTTCATCTGGAAGCTGATCCTGTCGCCGACCTGGGGCGTCGCCAAGTCGATGCTCGGCACCGTCGGCCTCGGCTCGCTGTTCGCGCCCTGGCTGGGGCAGGAGGGGTCGGCCCTGTTCACCCTGGCCCTGGTCTCGGTGTGGCAATGGGTCGGCATGCCGCTGCTCCTGACCTATGCCGCGCTCCTGAACATCCCGGAGAGCCTGACCGAGGCGGCGCGGGTGGACGGCGCCAGCCAGATGAAGATCTTCTGGCGCATCAAGCTGCCGCTGATCTGGCCGACCATCGGCATGGTCACGATCCTGACCTTCGTCGGCAACTTCAACGCCTTCGACCTGATCTACGTCTCCCAGGGGGCGCTGGCCGGGCCGAACTTCGCGACCGACATCCTCGGCACCTTCTTCTACCGCACCTTCTTCGGCTTCCAGTTGCAGTTGGGCGACCCCACCATGGGCGCGGCGGTGGCAACCATCATGTTCCTGATCATCCTGGCCGGCGTCATGACCTATTTCTACCTGGTCCAGCGCCGCCTGCAGCGCTACGAGCTCTGACCCATGGCCGCCAACCGCTCCTCCCCCATCTCGGCCGTGGCCGTGCATGCGATCCTGCTGGTCTACACCGTGATCGCGCTGTTCCCGATCGTTCTGGTGCTGTTCAACGCCTTCAAGTCGCGCAAGGCGATCTTCAGCCAGCCGCTGGCGCCGCCCGGGTCGGACACCTTCAGCCTGATCGGCTTCGACACGGTGCTGACCCGGTCCGATTTCGGTCTCTACTTCGGCAACAGCCTGACCGTGACGCTCGTGACGCTGTTCCTGGTGGTGTTCCTCGGCGCCATGGCCGCCTGGGCGCTGTCGGAATACAGCTTCAAGGGCAACGCCGTGCTGGCGCTGTACCTGGCGATCGGCATCATGATCCCGATCCGCCTCGGCACCGTGTCGATCCTGCGCCTCGTGGTCTCGCTCGACCTGATCAACACCCTGGCGGCGCTGATCCTGGTCTACACCGCGATGGGGCTGCCGCTGTCGATCTTCATCCTGTCGGAGTTCATGCGCCAGATCCCGAAGGAGCTGAAGGATTCCGCGCGCTGCGACGGCGTCGGCGAATACCGCATCTTCTTCCGCATCATCCTGCCGCTGGTGCGGCCGGCGCTGGCGACGGTGGCGGTGTTCACCATGGTGCCGATCTGGAACGACCTGTGGTTCCCGCTGATCCTGGCGCCGGGTGACGGCACCCGCACCATCACCTTGGGCGTGCAGCAATTCGTCGGACAGTACGTCACCGATTGGAACGCGGTGCTGGCCTCGCTGACGCTGGCCATCATCCCGGTCTTGATCCTCTACGCCTTCTTCTCCCGCCAGCTGATCGCCGGCCTGACCCAGGGGGCGGTGAAGGGGTAGGGGCGGACATGGCTAGCGATCTTGTGCTCCATGCCAGATGCGCAGGATCTCGACCACGGTCGTGATCCTGTAAACGATCACGAAGGGCTGAACAGAAACAAGCTCGCGCGTCCCGGCCAGTCGGCCGGGACGGCCGCGACGAGGCAGATGTTCCAGGCTGTCTGCCGCAGCCAGAAGCTGCACCGCGACCCGGTTCCCGGCCCAAGGGTTGAATTCGGCGATGTACAAGCGGATGCGATCAAGATCCAGCAGCGCGGATCGCGTCCAGCTTACTTGCATTCAGGGGGCGGCAGCTCGCTGTCCGTGCCCCACGACAGCAGCCACCGCCGCACGTCCTCATGGGGAACCATGCGGCCGGCCTCGACATCCGCGATCGCCTCGGCGACGGCGGCACGCAAGGCGGCTGTCTCCGGATCGTCTTGAGGCTGTTGCTGAGAAACGGGCTTCACCATGTCCATAATATAAGCCACGCCGGCAGTGACAGCCAGTGGCTTGCCTCCGGGCCGCCCTCCGCGCCCGGCGCGGGCGGGCTCCCGAATTTTCGCAACGCTCGCGGCTTGTCGCTGGGCCTCGGCCGGGTCTACCGTCCCCCGCTTCCAACTTTCCCGGGATCCGGACCCATGGCCTTCCTCGCCGCCTCGCTCGCCCGCGTCAAGCCGTCCCCGACCATCGCCGTCACCACCAAGGCGGCCGAGCTGAAGGCCGCCGGCCGCGACGTCATCGGCCTCGGCGCCGGCGAGCCGGATTTCGACACGCCCGACAACATCAAGCAGGCGGCGATCGCCGCGATCCAGGGCGGCAAGACCAAGTACACCGCTGTCGACGGCACGCCGGAGCTGAAGAAGGCCATCGCCGCCAAGTTCCTGCGCGAGAACGGCCTGAAATACGAGACCAGCCAGGTCACCGTCGGCACCGGCGGCAAGCAGGTGCTGTACAACGCCCTGCTGGCCACGCTGGACCCGGGCGACGAGGTGATCATCCCGGCGCCATACTGGGTCAGCTACCCCGACATGGTGCTGCTGTGCGGCGGCACGCCGGTGCCGGTGGTCTGCCCGGCGGAGCGCAGCTTCAAGCTGCAGCCGTCCGACCTCGAGGCCGCGATCACGCCGAAGACCAAGTGGCTGATCCTGAACTCGCCGTCGAACCCGACCGGCGCCGCCTACAGCTTCGCCGAGATGAAGGCGCTGACCGACGTGCTGCTGCGCCACCCGCATGTGCATGTCCTGACCGACGACATGTATGAGCACCTGGTCTATGACGACTTCAAATTCGTCACCCCGGCCCAGGTCGAGCCGAAGCTGTACGACCGCACCCTGACGCTGAACGGCGTGTCCAAGGCCTATTGCATGACCGGCTGGCGCATCGGCTACGCCGCCGGCCGGCCGGACCTGATCAAGGCCATCGCCAAGGTGCAGAGCCAGTCGACCTCCAACCCCTCCTCGATCAGCCAGGCCGCGGCGGTCGAGGCGCTGAATGGCCCGCAGGACTTCATCCCGCGCAACAACGTGGTGTTCCAGCAGCGCCGCGACCTGATCGTGTCGATGCTGAACCAGTCGGCCGGGCTGACCTGCCCGCGGCCGGAGGGCGCCTTCTACGTGTTCCCGTCCTGCGCGGGGACGCTGGGCAAGAAGACGCCGGACGGCAAGGTGATCGAGACCGACGAGGATTTTGTCACCTATCTGCTGGAATCCGAGGGCGTGGCGGTGGTGCAGGGCTCGGCCTTCGGCCTGGCCCCGTTCTTCCGCATCTCCTACGCGACGGCCACCGAGGCGCTGCAGGATGCCGGCGAGCGCATCCAGCGCGCCTGCGCCGCGCTGCGCTGAGGCCGCGCGTCTGAGAGGACCGGCGCCGGGCTGCGTCCCGGCGCCCGCTGGCCCGCGTCGTCGATGCGCGGTAACGTCGGCCTGTCCTGCCGCGAACTACAGGTGAGACCGCCCTGCGGTCGGATGGTTCGGGTCAAGGAGGACAGGCCGATGCTGATCAAGCGCAATCCGGGGTGGCGGATCCCCGAAAGCCGGGCGACGCCGGAATCGGTGTATGTGAACCGCCGCAGCCTGCTGCAGGCGATGGGCCTCGGCGCCGGGCTGCTGGCCGGCGCCGGCGCGGCGCTGGAGTTCCGTCCCGCCCGAGCCGCCGATCCCGACCCGACCGCCGGCCTGTACCCGGCCAAGCGCAACGACCGCTACACGCTGGATCGGCCGCTGACGCCCGAGCAGGACGTCACCACCTACAACAACTTCTACGAATACGGCTCCGACAAGGACATCTGGGAGGCGGCGCAGGAGCTGAAGATCCGCCCCTGGACCGTCAAGTTCGAGGGCATGGTCGAGCAGGAGCGGGAGGTCGACATCGATACCCTGATCCGCGCCATGCCGCTGGAGGAGCGGCTGTACCGCCACCGCTGCGTCGAAGCCTGGTCGATGGCGGTGCCCTGGACCGGATTCCCGCTGAAGGCGCTGGTCGATTACGCCAAGCCGCTGGCCTCGGCGAAATATGTACGCATGCAAACATTCCAGAATGACGAGGCGCCAGGCTTCAGCCAGGTCTTCTATCCCTGGCCCTATGTCGAGGGCCTGACCATGGCCGAGGCGACGAACGAGCTGGCCTTCATGGTCACCGGCCTCTACGGCAAGCCGGTGCCACGCCAGAACGGCGCCCCGCTGCGGCTGGTAACGCCGTGGAAATACGGCTTCAAGTCGATCAAGAGCATCATCCGCATCGCCTTCACCGACGAGCGGCCAGTGAGCTTCTGGGAGCAGCTGCAGAGCAGCGAGTACGGCTTCTGGGCCAATGTGAACCCGCAGGTGCCGCATCCGCGCTGGAGCCAGGCGATGGAGCGGGTGCTGGGCACCGGCGAGCGGGTGCCGACGCTGCTCTACAACGGCTACGGCGAATATGTCGCCGACCTCTACAAGGGGCTGGAGGGCGAGCGGCTCTACACCTGATCGGCGGCTGGTGACGCAGGGCTCGGGGGAGGGGGGACGTCCCCCCTTTCGCCGCGCCGTTTTCGGCGGCTTCATGCGGCGGGCTCATGCCCCGGTCCGGCAGGCCAGGAATCTGCACAAAAAAAGGGCCGGAAACGCGTTCCGGCCCGAGTCAAACAGGGAGGCTTCACGTCTGGGAGACGCAAGGAGCCGGCAGTGCCGGACCCTTGTTCTGCTGCGCTGCAGCACGAACGCTCTTAAGATAGGCATTCTGTGGCCGATTGGTAACCAGTTTCTGCCATTGCTTTTATGCGCGCATTGCATAGCTCGCTGTCAGGCATGCAGACCTTAGGAAATCCGCCACTTTTCCAGGTGCTTTTGCACAGATTTCAGACATTTGCCGTCTTTTTCTCAGATTCAAGGCCTGGAAATGAGGGCTCGAAGGCCTATGGACGGGGTGATGCGCCCGCGCGATGCCGGTTTCCGGCACGCCGGCGGAGACTCCGATCACGCCTTACCCAAGCCGTCATGGCGAGGAGGCGAAGCCGACGTGGCCATCCAGAGGGCGGTGCCGCTGGATGGCCACACCCCTTCGGGGCTCGCCATGACGGTGATGGAGTCGGCTCTGGCTCAGGATAGCCGGAGTGTCAGAACTTGCTCTCGGCCACCTTGCGGACGAGGAAGTCGCGGAACACCGCGATGCGCTTGGAGTGGCGCAGCTCCTCGGCATAGACGAAATAGGCCTCGGTGGTCGGGCCGGTCACCTCGGGCAGCACCCGCACCACGTTCAGGGTCGGGTCGACCATGAAGTCGGGCAGGGCGGCCAAACCCAAGCCGCTGCGGACGGCGCGGTAGATGGCGTACTGGTTGTTCACCCGCAGCGCGATCTTGCGGCCGCCCGGCGGCGGGCTGCCGACATGGGCCAGCCAGTTGATGTCGGCGATCGGCCCGCGCGCATCCTCGCCATAGATGATGATCGAATGCTTGTTCAGATCGTCGAGAGTCTGCGGGATGCCGTTGCGCTTCAGGTAGTCGACCGACCCGAAGATGTGGATCTTCACCGTCATCAGGTGGCGCTGGATCAGGTCGGGCTGGCGCGGCGGCGTCATGCGGATCGCCACATCGGCCTCGCGCATGCCCAGGTCCAGCTCCTCGTCATCGATCAGGACGGTCAGGTCGATGTCCGGGAAGGCGGTCAGGAACTCGCGCACCCGCGGCGTCAGCCAGGTCGAGCCGAAGGCGACGGTGGTGGTGATCTTCAGCGGGCCGCGGGCGTGGTCCTTGCTCTCGCTCAGCTGCGCCTCGGTCATCGACAGCTTGGCGAAGACCTCGCGCGCCGTGCGGAACAGCAGCTCGCCCTGCTCGGTCAGGATCAGGCCGCGGGCATGGCGGTGGAACAGCGGGACCTTGAGGCTTTCCTCCAGGGCGCTGATCTGGCGGCTGACCGCCGACTGGCTGAGGTTCAGCTTCTCGCCCGCATGGGTAAAGCTGCCCGCGTCAGCGACGGCGTGGAAAACGCGCAGCTTGTCCCAGTCCATTCTCCGGCACCCGTTCGTTTCTTGCGCGGGCGACAAGGGCGGGATGGTCGATATACCAGCGCTCGGCGTCGCGCCTGCGAATCACACTATATACACTATGACGGGCACCCCCGACCCGATGCAAGCAAAGCTTGGACCGAACGGGAACAATATTTCATCTGGATTCGATCGATAGGGGGGATGGCCCCCCTATGGTCATCGCTCTTACGAATCGGAGCGGCGCCCACCCGGACGGGCGGGTCAGCCCGCCGCGGCGACCTCGGCCGCAGCAGCCGGCTGCGCCTCGCGGTCGGCGATGCGCGCCAGATGGCCGGTGCCGGCATGCTCCGACAGGAAGCGCTCGGCCTCCAGCGCCGCCATGCAGCCCATGCCGGCCGCGGTCACCGCCTGGCGGTAGACCCGGTCCTTGACGTCGCCGGCGGCGAACACGCCGGGGATGTCGGTCGCGGTCGAATCCGGCGCGGTGATGATGTAGCCGTCGGCATCCATCCGGACATGGCCCTTGAACACCGCGGTGGCCGGATCATGGCCGATGGCGACGAAGACGCCGTCGGCCGGCAGCACGCGCTCGGCCCCGGTCCTGGTGTCGCGCAGCCGGGCGCCGGTCACCGCCTCCGGCATGCCGCCGCCGACGATCTCCTCGACCGTATGGTTCCACACCACCTCGATCTTGGGATGGGCGAACAGCCGGTCCTGCAGGATGCGCTCGGCCCGCAGCTGGTCGCGGCGATGCACCAGCGTCACCTTGGTGGCGTGGTTGGTCAGGTACAGCGCCTCCTCGACCGCGGAGTTGCCACCGCCGATCACCGCGACCTCCTTGCCGCGGAAGAAGAAGCCGTCGCAGGTGGCGCAGGCGGAGACGCCGCGGCCCTGGAACTGCTGCTCGCTCGGCAGGCCCATCCAGCGCGCCTGGGCGCCGGTGGCGATGATCACCGAATCGGCCTCGTAGACCGTGCCGGAATCGGCGGTGCAGACGAAGGGCCGGCGCGAGAAGTCGACCTGGGTGATCAGGTCGAACTCCAGCCGCGTGCCGCAGTGGCGGGCCTGGGCCTCCATCTGCTCCATCAGCCAGGGGCCCTGGATCACGTCGGCGAAGCCGGGATAGTTCTCGACATCGGTGGTGATGGTCAGCTGCCCGCCGGGCTGCAGCCCCTGCACCAGGATCGGCTCCAGATTGGCGCGCGCGGCATAGATCGCGGCGGTATAGCCGGCCGGGCCGGAACCGATGATCAGGACTTTGGTGCGATGGGTGGCCGGCATGGGGCGACAATCCGCTGGAAGGGAACTGTCACCGATAGATAACCACCGGCGGCGGCCGGGGCAAGGCGACGCGGGACTGGGGTGCAAGAGCAGGCAATCGGGCGGTATCGCGTAGCCTGTCCCGCAGGCGAGGCCATTTCGCAATGCCCCCTCAGCGTCATTGCGAGGAGGCGAAGCCGACGAAGCAATCCAGGGGCCGGTGCGCACCGGCCCCTGGATTGCTTCGCTGCGCTCGCAATGACGGTGATGGAATTCTGAGAAGGTCCTGCTTGCGAGAGAGGCAGGTGTCAGTGCGGAGGCGCTTCGAACAGCGCCCGTACCCGCGCCGCCGCCCGGGCGGTGTCGTCCAGCGGCGGATAGCTCCATTGCTCCAGCCGGCCGGCGAAGGGGCGGGTGATGCCCTCGGCCGCCAGAGCGTCGTGGAAGCGGCGGTGCTTCGGCGCCAGCTCAGCCCATTCGACCACATGCACCGGTTTGCCGGTGGTCGCCGCCTCCGACGTCATGTTGATGCTGTCATTGGTGACGATCACGACATCGGCCAGGGCCAGGAAGCCGAAATAGGGATTCGGGCCCGTGCCGTCCCAGATCCAGGCCGGCAGACCCTCCAGCGCCCGGCGCAGCGCCGCGGCCTCGCCCGCCGGCGTGCGCCGGCTGGTGGTGACCATCAGCCCGGTGCCGCCGCGCGCCAG
>NZ_JANX01000186.1 GCF_000767795.1 Inquilinus limosus MP06
GTCGGCCGACTGGTCGTCGACCACCACCACCCGCAGCCGGCCGGGATAGGCCTGGCGCAGATGCGACCCGACGGCGGCGCCGATGCCCTCGGCCTCGTTGCGCGCCGGGATCACCACGACCACGTCGGGCCATTCCGCCGGCGGCGGCGCGGCGGGCGCGGTCGTCGCCTCCCAGAACCGGCCCTGGGCCAGCCACAGCTTGAGCCACGCGACCAGGCTGGCGAGGGCGAGGATCAGGCCGATCATGTCAGGTAGCCATTGGCGCGGAACCAGTCGAGCGCGTCGACCAGGGCCTGGCGCGCCGACCGCGGCCGGTAGTCCAGCGCCGCGCGGGCCTTGTCCGAGGAGAAGTACATGGTCTTGCGCGCCATGCGCAGCGCGTCGCGCGTCACCATCGGCTCCCTGCCGGTGAAGCGCGACACCGTCTCAGCCGCCAGCGCCACCGGCCAGATCGGCCCCAGCGGCAGCCGGATCTTCGGCGCCTTGCGGCCGACAAGGGCGGCGATCTCGGCCAGGATGGCGGAGAGCGCGAAATCCTCCCCGCCCAGGATGTAGCGCTCGCCCGGCACGCCGCGGGCGAAGGCGGAAAGATGGCCCTGGGCGACGTCGTCGACATGGACCAGGTTCAGCCCGGTGTCGACGAAGGCCGGGATGCGGCCCGTCGCGGCCTCGACGATGATCCGCCCGGTCGGGGTCGGCTTGACGTCGCGCGGCCCGATCGGGGTCGACGGGTTGACGATCACCACCGGCAGCCCGGTCTCGGCCGCCGCGTCCCGCGCGGCATCCTCGGCCAGGAACTTGGAGCGCTTGTACAAGCCGATCATCTGGCCTTCGGTGGCCATGGTGGTCTCGTCCGCCGGCCGGCCATCCGCATGGTGGCCCAGCGTCGCCACGCTGGAGGTGTAGACGGCGCGGGCCACCCCGGCCGCGGCGGCGGCGCGCAGGATCGCGTCGGTGCCCGCGACATTGGTGCGCAGCATCGCCTGCGGGTCCGGCACCCACAGCCGATAGTCGGCGGCGACGTGGAACAGCGCGGTGCAGCCCTTCAGCGCCGGCGCCAGCGAGGCCGGGTCGGCGAGGTCGCCGGTCACCGGCTCGACATCCAGCCCGGCCAGGTTGCGGCGGTCGCTGTTCGGGCGGGCCAGGGCCTTGACCCGATGGCCTTCGGCCAGCAGCGCGCGGGCGACGGCCGAGCCGACGAAGCCGGTGGCCCCGGTGACGAGGGCGATCTCGGTCATTCGTCCCCGCGGGGATCTGCCGGAAGCGCGGCCTGTCGCGACACTGTCATCATGGCGGCGACACTGTCGAAGCGGACCGCCGACCGCAACCGAAAAAGCCGTAACTCTCCCCTGCTGCGGCCGTTGGTCCGTGGCCGTTTGCCTTGACAATTCAGCGGGGTCTGCGATCTGGTGGCGCGGTCCGGGGCCGCGCGGCGGACAGCCGCCATGCCACCATTTCCCGAACGGCCCCGGCCGAGACAAGACAGGCGATCATGACCGTGCCGGCCGACCGTGCCATTGTCGATTCTTCCCTGCCTGCCGGCACAGCGTCCACCGGTGCCGAAGCCGTGGAGCTGCCGGCCAGCAAGACCTCCGGCCAGGAGAACTTCCCGGTCGGGTCCTGGCTGCTGCCCAAGCGCCACCGGCCGCACATCGCCACCTTCTACCGCTTCGCCCGCGCCGCCGACGATATCGGCGACGACACCGACCTGCCGACGGCGGAGAAGCTGGCCCGGCTCGACGCGCTGGATGCCGGGCTGGTTCAGGGCGGGCCGGAGGCCGCCGCCCGGATGCGCGTCTCGATCGCCGCCACCGGAATCGGGCTGGTCGACTGCCGCGACCTGCTGGTCGCCTTCCGCCGCGATTCCGAGAATCGCAGCTGCCGGACCTGGGACGACCTGGTCGACTACTGCCGCTATTCGGCCAACCCGGTCGGGCGCTACCTGCTGCGGCTGCATGGCCAGGCCGAATCGACCTTCCCGGCCGGCGACGCGCTGTGCACGGTGCTGCAGATCCTGAACCACCTGCAGGATTGCGGCGACGACTGGCGCAAGCTGCGCCGGATCTACGTGCCGACCGACTGGATCGACGCGGCCGGCGGCATCGACCGCTTCTTCGCCGCCGACGCGGCCGGCGCCCGGCTTCGCCGTCCGGTGATCGACCGCTGCCTCGACATCGTCGACGTCCTGCTCGACACCGCCTCCACCCTGCCCGGCCAGCTGACCTCCCGCCCGCTGGCGGCGGAGGTCAGCGTCATGCTGTGGCTGGCCCGAAAGCTGGCCGCGCGGCTGCGCCGGGGCGACCCGATCCTGACGCGGGTGGCGCTGAGCAAGCCGGATTTCGCCCGGGCGCTGCGCCCGGGCCTGTCGGTGATGGCCTTCGGCGCCAGGCCGCTGGACGATGCCGCGCTGGTGCGGATGGCGGTGTTCCGCGCCAAATCCTCCTTCGCCTCCGGCATGCGCATCCTGCCGCCCGACGGCCGCCGTGCCATCTATGCCGTCTACGGCTTCTGCCGGCAGGTCGACGACATCGCCGATTCCAGCGCGTCGGTGGCGGAGAAGATCGCCGAGCTGCAGGCGTGGCGGCAGCGGCTGGACCGGATCTTCGCCGGCCGGGGGGAAGACCCGCTGGACCGCGAGCTGATCTGGGCGATCCGCCGCTTCGACCTGCCGCGCGCCGAGTTCGACGGCATGCTGGACGGCATGACCATCGACGCCGCCGCCGAGGTGCGCATCGCCGACCGCGCCGGGCTGGCGCATTACGCTCGCTGCGTCGCCGGCACCGTCGGCGTCATGGCGGTCAAGATCTTCGGCTGCCCGGATAAGGCCAGCGAGGCCTTCGCCGTGGCTCAGGGCGAGGCGCTGCAGCTGACCAACATCCTGCGCGACGTCGACGAGGATGCCGGGCTGGGTCGGCTGTACCTGCCGGAGAGCTGGCTGCGCGAGGCCGGGATCCCGACCGACGCGCCGATCCCGACCATTGCCGCCGACCCGCGCATCGCCCAGGTCTGCGCCCGGCTGGCCGCCGAGATCCAGCCGCTCTACGCCGCCCTGCCGGGGCTGATGCCGGTGGGGACGGAGAAGCGGATGAAGGCGGCGCTGATCATGCAGCACAGCTATCGCCGGATCTTCGAGAGGCTGCAGGCCCGCGGCTATGCCGACCGGTCGGTGCGGCCGCGCCTGTCGAAGCGCGAGAAGATCGGCATCCTGCTTTCGGTCCTGCTGAAATGACGGTCCATGTCATCGGCGGCGGGCTGGCCGGCCTCGCCGCCGCGGTCGAGCTCGCCCGCACCGGCGTCCCGGCGGTGGTGTACGAGGCCACGCCCCGCCCCGGCGGCCGCTGCCGCGCCTTCCACGAGCCGGCGCTGGATCGGGTGATCGACAACGGCAACCACCTGGTGCTGTCGGGCAACCGCAACGTCCGCCGCTATCTCGACCTGATCGGCGCCGGCGACCGGCTGGCGGCCCCGGCCCGGCCGGGCTTCCGCTTCGTCGACCTGGAACGCGGCCAAGAGTTCACGGTGCGGCCGAACCGCAGCCGGCTGCCCTGGTGGGTGCTGCTCGCCGGGCGCCGGGTGCCCGGGACCCGGCCGCGCGACTACGTCGCCTTGCGCCGCCTGTCCAAGGCCGGGCCGGAGGACACGGTGGCTGGCGTGGTGCCGCCGGGCGAGCTGTATCGCTGCCTGATCGAACCGCTGGCCGTCTCCGCCCTCAACACCCCGGCCGACGAGGCCTCGGCCCGCGGCCTGTGGGCGGTGGTGGAGCAGACGCTGGCCAAAGGCGGCGCCCAGACCATCCCGCTGATCGCCCGCACCGACCTGGCGGACACCTTCATCAACCCGGCGCTGGACTTCCTGCACCGGCACCGGGTGACGGTGCGGACCGGCATGCGGATCAAGACGCTGGAGTTCGAGGACGACCGCATCATCGCGCTGGAGCTGGACCAGGGCACCCTGCCCCTGGCGCCGGACGACCAGGTGGTGCTGGCGGTGCCGCCGGCGATCGCCGCGCGCCTCGTGCCGGGGCTGACGCCGCCGGAGGCCGACGAGCCGATCGTCAACGGCCACTTCGCCATTCCGTTCAAGGAAGAGCCGCACGACATCGCCGGCATCGTCGGCGGCACCGCGCATTGGGTGTTCCGCCGCCCCGGCATCGCCAGCACCACCGTCAGCGCCGCGCGCGGCTTGGTCGACGCACCGGCGGAGGAGCTGGCGGCGCTGCTGTGGGCCGATGTGGTGCGGGCCTTCCCGGACCTGGCCGGCCCGCTGCCGGCCTATCGCATCATCAAGGAGAAGCGGGCGACCATCCGCCAGAGCCCGGCCGACGAGGCCAGGCGGCCGGGCTGCCCGACGCCCTACCCCAACCTGTGGCTGGCCGGCGACTGGACCGCCACCGGCCTGCCGGCGACGATCGAGGGCAGCCTGCTGTCCGGCTTCCGCGCCGCCGACCATGTCCGCGCCGCCGGGGCCGCGAACGGCAAAGTCAGGGCCCGTCCGAGAAAGCGGCTGGCGTAAACCGTCATGGCGAGCCCCGAAGGGGCGTGGCCATCCAGGGGCGGCTCGCACCGGCCCTGGATGGCCACGGCGCTGCGCGCCTCGCCATGACGGAAAGGACGGTCGCGCCGGGTGCCTTATCGGGCGGGCTCGGCGAGCATTTCGTGGACGAGCGGCATGACCTTGCTGCCGAACAGTTCGATGCTGCGCATCAGCTTGTCGTGCGGCAGCGGACCGGCGCTGTATTTCAGCTGGAAGCGCACGGCGCCGAGCGCGGTGACGGTCGCGGCGATCTTGCGGGCCACGGTCTCGGGCGACCCGACATAGAGCGAGCCGTGCTCGGCCTCGCGCTCGAACTCGCCCTGTCCCATCGGCGGCCAGCCGCGCTCCGCCCCGATCTTGTCGCGCATCTTCTTGTAGTCGGGGAACAGATCCTGCCGCGCCTGGGCGTCGGTGTCGGCGACATAGCCGGGCGAATGGACGCTGATCGGCTGCACCGGCCGGCCCAGCTGCTCGAAGGCGCGGTGGTACAGGTCGACATAGGGGCGGAAGCGCTTCGGGTCGCCGCCGATGATGGCCAGCGCCAGCGGCAGGTCGTAGCGCGCGGCGCGGACCACCGATTCCGGGCTGCCGCCGACGCCGATCCAGGTCTTCAGCCGGCGTTCGCCCTCGACCGGCGGGAAGACGCTCTGGTTGCGCAGCGGCGGCCGGGTGCTGCCCTGCCAGCTCACCGGCTCCTGCTTCAGCAGCGCCGCGAACAGGTCGAGCTTCTCCTCGAACAGCGTCTCGTAGTCGCTGAGCTCAAAGCCGAACAGCGGGAAGGATTCGGTGAAGGAGCCGCGGCCGAGGATCACCTCGGCCCGGCCGTTCGACGCCGCGTCCAGGGTCGAGAAGCGCTGGAACACGCGGATCGGGTCGTCGGAGCTGAGCACGGTGACGGCCGAGCCGAGATGGATCTGCGTCGTGTGCCCCGCGATCGCCGCCAGCAGCACCTCGGGCGCCGAGACGGCGAAATCGGCGCGGTGATGCTCGCCGACGCCGAAGAAGCCGATGCCGAGCTGGTCGGCCAGCACGGCCTCCTCGACCACGTTCCGCAGCACCTGGGCATGCGGCAGCAGGGCGCCATCCGGCCCCGTGGTCACGTCGCCGAAGGTATCGAGTCCGAGTTCGAGAGGCTGGGCCATGGGGATCTCTGGGTCACGAAGCAAAGTTACCGCAGAGATGGCCACCCCGCGCGGCCGGTCAATCGTCCGATTGGAAACAGACTGTCCTATCCGTGGCCCTTCTCCGCGTCCCCGTCCGGCCGGAAGCGCCATTTGCGCTCCACCGCCTCGGCCAGGTCGATCCTGTTCGCCCGGGCAAACAGCAGGATGTGGCCCAGCACATCGGCGGTCTCGTCGGCCAGCGCCTGCCGCAGCTCCGCCTCGGGCCGGCCATGCATACGGCCGCGGCCGGTAAGCTTGTTCCAGACCTGGGTCAGCTCGCCCAGTTCTTCATGCAGCTTCAGCAGGAACCAGTCCGGGTCACGTCGCACGCCATTGGTCTCGGCGTAGCGGCATGACGCGTCCTCGAACTGGTCCTTCAGGCGGTCGAGCATGGGATCCTCGGGCGAGAATTGCAGGCTGCTGAAGGATCCCGCCTCCCCAAGTTGTCATGCCCGGGCTTGACCCGGGCATCCAGGGAGCGTCGACACCCTCTGGATTGCCGGGTCAAGCCCGGCAATGAAATGACAGAAAAGGGAAGCCGCGATAGGCTTCACACCCGGAACTTGTATTCCTTGCCCGGCTGCCGCTCGATATCCGGCGGGAAGTTGGCGCGCTTCTCGGCGAAATAGCGCTCGCGGTGGTCGCCATCGGCCAGGCGGTTGTAGGTCAGGTACAGGATGCGCCGGGCCTTGTCGGTCAGGTTCGGCTTCGACGCATGCGGGGCGTAGCTGTCGAAGAACAGCACGTCGCCCGGCTCGGTCGGCACCGGCACCAGCTTGAAGCTGGCCATCTGCTCGTCGGTCAGCGGCTTCCACTCCTCGCCGATCAGCCCGGTCAGGCGCGGCATGTCCGCCATCTCGAGGCAGCCATTCTCGACCGTGGCGCGGTCGACCGAGACCATCACGGTCAGGAAGATCGGGGCGTAGCGCGACCAGCCGGCCTGCTGGTCCTGGTGCGGCTCGAAGCCGGCGCCGCCCGCCATCTTGAAGTTGATCTTCTCCTTGTAGAGGCAGGACGGCGCCTCCAGCAGCTGCTCCACCGCCTGGAACAGCCGGCCGTGCCGGACCAGCCCGTCGAACGCGGCGTGGTAAGGGCAGAAATTCTCGATCCGCTGCACCACCCGCTTGGCCGGATCGAGCAGGCTCGGCTCGTAATAGACCATGTGCTTGCCCGGCTCCTCGGGCATGGCGCTGAGCTCCTCCGTCCAGCGCGTGATCGCCGCGGTCTCGGCGGCATCGAAGAAGCCGCGGGCGGCCACCCAGCCGGTGCGCGCATAGGCCGCGAGGTCCTCGGCGGACAGCGGGCCGGCGACGCCGGGGTTCACGGAATCGGGCATTCTCACTGCTCCAGCTGCGGCAGGATCTCCCGCTGCGCGCGGGCCACATCCACGTCGAAATCGATCTCGGTCCAGGGCAGGTCGCTGATATCCGCCACGCCGAACCGGCTTGGATGGGCCAGGATCAGGTCGCGGATCGCTTCCTCGTACTCAACAGTGGTGATGCCCTCCCGCACATACCAGTCCGTGCGGTCGCCGAGCGCACGCGCCATGTCGGGCGAGAAGCGGAAGAAGCCGACCGACTCGCCGTGCCAGTCATGCGCGTGCTCGGGCTTCTTGCGGAAATCGACGATGGTGTCGCCGCGGAAGCAGATCTTCACCGGCTCGTCGCCCGGCTCGATCTCGCGGTCGACCAGCAGCACGTTCTCCGCCGCCCCGTCCAGCAGGCGGCCGATCATCGGCGCCGGGTACAGCACGTCGCCATCCATCAGCACCACGGGCGCGCCGGTGGCCAGCCGCTCGCGCTGGACCCAGAGCGAGACCAGGCTGCCCTCGCGGTAGCGCGGATTCTCGACGAAGCTGACCCGGCCGCCCAGACCAAGCCGGTCGATCTCGCGCCGGATCGAGTCGCTCTCATGGCCGATGGTGATCGAGATGTCCTCGATCCCGTTCGCATGCAGCGCGGCAATATGCCGTTCCAGCAGCGACTTTCCGCCGAACTGGAGCAGGATCTTCGGCCCGCCGGCGGCCGTTCCCAGGCGTCGGCCGACCCCGGCCGCGAGGATGATCGCGGTGGCTGCCCGCCTATCGGAGTATGACAAGACCGTGATGCTCCGGTTGCATTTTTCTGAAGTCGAACGAAGATACAGGCCGAATTGCCGGCCCGGCAAGGCGTCGGGCGGCCGAGATTCCGCAACCCGGACATCCGGTTTCATGAGTGAAGAAGCGATGAAGGCCTTGGAAGACACCGCCGCGGCGGGCTCGACCGGCAGCGGTTCCTCGGCCAAGGCCGACCGCCCGAAGACGGTGTTCGCGGCGCTGCGCGAGGAGATCTTCTCCCCCACCCTCTCCTTCCTGATGGAGGCGCATAACGGCCTCTCCGCCAAGATCGTCGAGGAAGCCGGGTTCCGCGGCATCTGGGCCTCGGGCCTGACCAACTCGGCCAGCCTGGGCCTGCGCGACAGCAACGAGGCGTCCTGGACCCAGGTGCTGGACGTGCTGGAATACATGGCCGACGCGACCACGCTGCCGATCCTGGTCGACGGCGACACCGGCTACGGCAACTTCAACAATGTCCGCCGCCTCGTGCGCAAGCTGTGCGAGCGGCGGATCGCCGGCGTCTGCATCGAGGACAAGCTGTTCCCGAAGACCAACTCCTTCATCGGCGAGGCGCAGCCCCTGGCCGAGATCGAGGAGTTCTGCGGCCGCATCAAGGCCGGCAAGGACAGCCAGACCGATGACGATTTCGTGCTGGTGGCGCGGATCGAGGCGCTGATCTCCGGCCGCGGCATGGAGGAGGCGCTGCGCCGGGCCGAGGCCTACCACGCCGCCGGCGCCGACGCGGTGCTGATCCATTCCAAGAAGTCGACCGCGAACGAGATCTTCGAGTTCACCGAGCGCTGGGCCAACCGGTCGCCGGTGGTGATCGTGCCGACGATGTACTACGCCACCTCGACCGACCTGTTCCGCCAGGCCGGCATCTCGACGGTGATCTGGGCCAACCACCTGCTGCGCTCCTCGATCACCGCGATGCGCGAGACGGCCAAGCAGATCTTCGAGGACCAGTCGCTGCGCGAGGTCGAGGGCCGGGTCGCCAGCGTCCGCGACATCTTCGCCCTGGTCGGCAATGCCGAGCTGGAGGCGGCGGAGCGGCGCTACCTGCCGGGCAAGGCGGCGCCGAAGGCCGTGGTGCTGGCCGCGTCGCGCGGCGATCTGGGCGACGAGCTGACCCGCGATCAGCCGAAATGCATGATCGACGTGCGCGGCCAATCGCTGCTGCAGCGCCTGGTCTCGACCCTCGGCGGCAGCGGGCTGAAGGACGTCACCGTGGTGCGCGGCTACCGCAAGGAAGCGGTGGTGGTGCCGGGCATCAAGACGGTCGACAACGACCGTTATGACGAGACCGGCGAGGTCTACTCCCTGGCCCAGGCGCGCAAGGCGCTGGAGGGCGAGACGGTGGTGGCCTATGGCGACGTGCTGTTCCGCCGCTACATCCTGGACGGGCTGATGTCGAGCGAGGGCGACATCGTCCTGGCGGTCGACGCCATGAGCCTGTCGGTCAAGCAGGCCAAGAAGACCCTGCGCGACCTGGTGGCCGCCGACCGGCCCTATTCCGGCAGCTACCTGGACGACACCCCGGTGCATCTGAAGTCGATGTCCGAGTCGATCCCGGCCGGCGAGGTCAGCGGCGAATGGATCGGCCTGGCCCGGTTCAGCGCCCAGGGCTCGGTCTGGCTGCGCGAGGAGATCGACCGGATCGAGGCCGAGGGGCTGCTGGAGACGGCGGACCTGCCGCTGCTGCTGACCCGCCTGGCCGCCCGGCATCCGGTGGTGGTGCAGTACTTCACCGCCCATTGGCTGGATGTCGACACGCTGAGCGACCTGGCCGACGCCCGCAACTTCACCTGAGGAAAGGGCGGCGCGCGACCCTGCCATGCGTCCGCGCGCCGCTTCCCTCCCGGGCCGTCGCATTCTACAAGAACCGGCATGATCACCGCAGACGAGTTCATCGCAGCGGCGAAGGCGCGCGGCCACGACTTCTACACCGGGGTCCCGTGCAGCTTCCTGACCCCGCTGATCAACGGCGTATTGTCGAGCAAGGCCCTGACCTATGTCGGCGCCGCCAGCGAGGGCGAGGCGGTGGCGATCGCCGCCGGCGCCTGGCTGGCCGGGCGCAGGACGGTCGTCATGTGCCAGAACTCCGGCCTGGGCAATGCGGTCAACCCGCTGACCTCGCTGAACGCGCCGTTCCGCATCCCGACCCTGTTCGTCACCACCTGGCGCGGCCAGCCCGGCCTGCCGGACGAGCCGCAGCACGAGGTGATGGGCCGCATCACCCAGGATCTGCTGGAGCTGATCGAGGTGCCGCAGGCCGCCTTCCCGGCCACCACCGAGACGCTGGGCCCGGCGCTGGACCAGGCCGCGGCCCGGATGGACGAGACCGGCCTGCCCTATGCCTTCGTCATGAAGAAGGGCGATGTCCGGGACGAGGATTT
>NZ_JANX01000187.1 GCF_000767795.1 Inquilinus limosus MP06
TGCGGCCCGAAGCTGAACATCGGCGGCCGCTCCAGCGCACAGCGGTCGACCCGCAGCGGGCAGCGCGGCTGAAACGGGCAGCCGGCGCCGAGGCTGCCGGCCTGCGGCACCTGGCCGGCGATCTGGTAGAGGCGCCGCCGGTCGTCGTCGAGCCGCGGGATCGACTGCAGCAGCCCCTGGGTGTAGGGATGCGACGGCCGCCGGAAGATCGAGCGGACGTCGGCATCCTCCACCACCCGGCCGGCATACATCACGATCACCCGCTCGCAGATGTCGGCGATGACGCCGAGATCATGCGAGATCAGCAGCACCGCCGTGTTCAGCGTGGCGCGGATGCGCTTCATCAGGTCCAGCACCTGGGCCTGGATGGTGACGTCCAGCGCCGTGGTCGGCTCGTCCGCGATCAGCAGCTTCGGGTTGCAGGCGACGGCCATGGCGATCATCACCCGCTGGCGCATGCCGCCGGAGAACTGGTGCGGATAGGCCCCGAGCCGCCGCTCAGGGTCGGGGATGCCGACCAGCCGCAGCATCTCGACGGTCTTGCGCCGCCGCTCGTCCCGGCTGATGGGTTCATGCAGCAGGATGGCCTCGCCGATCTGATCGCCGATGGTCATCACCGGGTTCAGCGAGCTCATCGGCTCCTGGAAGATCATGGCGATGTCGCGGCCGCGGATCTCCGGCATCTTCGCCCGCGGCAGAGACAGGAGATCGGTGCCCTCGAACAGGATGCGGCCCTGCGCGATCCGCCCCGGCGGCTCCGGGATCAGGCGCAGGATCGACAGCGAGGTCATCGACTTGCCGGAGCCGGATTCGCCGACGATGCCGAGCGACCCGCCGGCCGGGATCTCGAAGCCGACGCCGTCGACCACCCGCAGCGGCGCCGCCTTCGGGCCGAATTCGACAGCCAGGTCCTCGACCTTGAGCAGGGGCGCGGTCACGGGGCGGTCTCCGGGTCCAGGGCGTCGCGCACCGCATCGCCGAACAGGTTGAAGGCCAGGACGACGCAGGTGATGGCGAAGCCGGCGCCGATGATCGGCCAGGGCGACCCGAACAGGTTGTTCAGCCCGTCGCGGATGATGTTGCCCCAGCTCGGGTTCGGCGGCTGGGTGCCGAGCCCGAGGAAGCTGAGCGAGGCTTCGAGCCGGATGGCCGAGGCGACCCACAGCGTCACCAGCACGACGATCGGCGCCGCGATGTTCGGCACGATGTGGCGGAAGATGATCACCGGCGTGCTGACGCCGACTGCCACCGCGGCTTCGATATAGGGCTCCTGCTTCACCGCCAGGGTCTGGGCCCGGGCGACGCGGGCGAAGCCGGGCACGAAGGCGACCGTCAGCACGGCGACGACGTTCCAGAAGCCGCCGCCCAGCGCCGCGGCGATGATGATCGCCAGCAGCAGCTCCGGGAACGCCAGCAGCAGGTCGACGACGCGGGAGATGACGCGGTCGACCACGCCGCCGAAATAGCCGGCGACAACGCCGAGCGTGGTCCCCACGACCGCCGCCAGCACCGGCGACAGCAGGCCGAAGATCAGCGAATTGCGGGAGCCGTAGATCATCCGGGACAGCACGTCGCGGCCGAACTGGTCGGTGCCCAGCCAATGCGCCCAGGACGGGCCCTGGTTGATCTTCAGGATGCTCTGCGCCAGCGGGTTGTAGGGCGCGATCCAGGGCGCCAGCACCGCCACCACGACGAAGACCGCGATGGCCAGGGCAGCGAAGATCGTGGCCGGGCGGCCCAGCACGATCCGGGCCAGGATCGCGAGCCGGTTCGGGGCCGGGGCGATGATTTCAGTGGTGTCGAGGATCGCGGTCATCACGCCACCCGGATCCGCGGATCGATCACGATGTAGACGAGATCCATCACCAGGTTCACCAGCACCACGAACAGGGCGAAGACGATGACGCCACCCTGGATGACGGCGTAGTCGCGCTCGGTGATCGCGCCGATCAGCAGCTTGCCGATGCCGGGGCGGTTGAACACCAGCTCGATCGCCACCGAGCCGGAGAGCGTCGCCAGCAGGCTGAGACCCATTCCGGTGGACAGCGGCAACAGCGCGTTGCGCAGCCCGTGCCGGTAGATCACCCGCCGCTCGCTGGCGCCCTTGGCTCGCGCCGTCCGCACATAGTCCTTGCCGAACACCTCCAGCAGCGAGGTCCGGGTCAGCCGGCCGAGGAAGGCCGCCTTGACGAAGGCCAGCGTCAGCGCCGGCAGCACGATGTGGTGCAGCCGGTCGACGAAGCCGTCGCCGCCGCCATTGATCGGGAACCAGCCGAGATTGAGCGAGAAGGTGATCAGCAGCAGCGCGCCGAGATAGAAGTCCGGGATGGCGTAGCCGATCAGCGAGAACACCCGAACCCCGGCATCGGCGGTGCGGTTGCGGTGGGTCGCCGCCAGCACGCCGAGCGGGATGCCGGCGACGAGGCCCATCACCATCGCCGCGATCGTCAGCTCGATCGTATAGGGCAGGTTGTAGGCCAGCAGTTGCAGGACCGAGGTGTTGTTCATCAGCGACCGCCCGAAATCCAGGGTCAGGACGCCGCCGAGAAAGTTGAGGTACTGCTGCCAGAGCGGGACGTTCAGCCCCATCTTCTCGCGGAACGCCGCCAACTGGTCCGGCAGCGCATTGTCGCCCAGCGCCGCCAGCGCCGGGTCGCCGGGCAGGATGCGCATGCACACGAACACCAGCGTCAGCACCAGCAGGATGGTCGGAACCGCGTCCAGCAGTCGCCACATCAGATACCGCGCCATGGCGGGGCCTCCCCAGCGGGATCAGACGACGGTCTTGGTCGCCCGGTGGAAGCGCCAGCGCGCATAGCCGCTCTTCACCGGGTAGCCGAGATCGACATTGCCCCGGCGCGCGGTCGTGAAGGACAGCGTGGACAGGCCGATCAGCGGCAGGTCGCGCAGCACCTGCAGCTCGATCTTGCGGCAGAGGCTGTCATAGGTCGCGAAATCGGTCGCCTGCAGGGCCTGGGTCAGCAGGTCGTCGATGCCCGGCATGACCACGCCGTAATGGCTGTAGTTGCCGCCGCCCTTGCCGTCCGACTTCACCTCCGACTGCGCCGACAGCTGCTGGAAATAGAGCTGGGTCGGGATCGGCGGATAGCTCGAGGAATGCATCGCCAGGGTGTTCTTGTCCGACCGGTTGTCGGCGTGATAGGCGGTGTGGTCCTCGATCCTGAGATCCATGTTGAAGCCGGCCAGGCGGATCTGCTCCTGCACGATCAGCATGGTCGAGGAATAGTCCTCGCGCTGGCTGCACAGGGACGGGAAGCTGATCCCGTCCGGATAGCCGGCCTCGGCCAGCAGCGCCTTGGCCTTGTCCGGGTCGTAGGGGTAGCGCAGCTCCTCCGGCAGGTCCTCGGTCTTGAAGCCGGCCGGGAAGAAATCGGGCTGCAGCCCCGCCATGGTGCCGCCCATCGGCGCCAGCGCCTGGGCCACGGCCGGCCGGTCGATCGCGTGCATCAGCGCCTGCCGCACCTTCAGATTGTCGAAGGGCTTGCGGGTCAGGTTGATGTGCAGGGTGTTGAACGACCCCGGCACGGTCATGTCGATCTTCAGCGTCGGGTCGCGCTGCTGCATCGAGGCGACCCAGCCGGGGGCGCGCACCGCCTCCATGATGTCGATGTTGCCGGACAGGAGCGCCAGCGTCCGCGCCGAGGTGTCGGCGATATAGACGCATTCGACGGTGCTGATCTTCGCCTTCTGGCCCCAATAGCCTTCATGCCGCTTCATCACCGTGCCGACCTGGGTGTCGAACTTCACCAGCTCGTACGGGCCGGTGCCGACGGCGTCGGTGCCGAAGGCGTCGCCCATCTGCTCGGCGGCCTTCTTGCTGACGATCGAGGTGTTGTTGTTGAACACCGAGGAGCCGAGGAACAGCGCGTCCGGGCTCTTCAGCGTCATCGTCACCTGGTAGGGCCCGTTCGCCACGACGTCGGCGATGTTCGACAGGATCGTCGTGTTGGTGCCCGAGGTCATGGCCCGCTTGAACGAATAGACCACGTCCTCCGAGGTCATCTCGCCGAAGCCCTTGTGGAACTGCACCCCCTGGCGCAGCTGGAAGGTCCAGGTCTTGGCGTCCGGCGACGAGCTCCAACTGGTCGCCAGCGTCGGCAGGAACTCCTCCGGCTTGATCGCGAAGGTGCCGTCCTCGGGGCGGACCAGCTGCTCGTAGATCTGCTCGGTCGCCCAGTTGTCCGAGCCCTGGGTCGTCAGGTTCGGGTCGCTGTAGCGCGGCCCCTTGGCGGCGATGCCCATGCGGATGACATCCGCGTTCTGGGACGCGTCCTGCGCCCGGGCGCCGCCGAAGCCCGCCAGCGCCGCAGTGGCGACGCCGAGCTGAAGCACATTTCGCCTGCTGAATCCCATGGCCGTCTCCCCTGTCGCTTATCGGCGCCCGCGCGTATCGCTGTCAGCGCCGCTTGTTGATTTCCGCCTCGTCGACCTCGAGCCCGAGCCCCGGGCCCCGCGGCACCGCGAAGCGGCCGTCCACCGGCCGGGGCGGGTCCTTGAAGCCGACATCCATCCGGCCGGACGCGTCGGCATATTCCGCCGGCTTGGTCAGGTGCATCAGCGCCGCCAGCACATGCAGGTTGGCGACATGGCCGATGGTCGGCTGGGTCTGGTGCGGCACCAGCTCGACGCCGTGCGCGTGGCAGATCGCGGCGCATTGCATCAGCCCGGTGATGCCGCCCATCTTGACGATGTCCGGCTGCACCATGCGCACGCCGGCCTGGATCATGTCGACCAGCGCCTGCAGCGTGTAGGTCTGCTCCGCTGCCGAGACGGTGATGTCGAGCCGCTGCGCCACCTCGCCCATGCCGCGCACGTCGTAGTGCTGCACCGGCTCCTCGAACCAGATATAGCCGAGCTCCTCGAGCGCGCGGCCGACGCGCATGGCGCCGCCGACCGAGTAGCCGTTGTTGGCGTCGAAGGCCAAGGGGAAGCTGTCGCCCACGAGCTGGCGCACGGCCCTGGCCTTGGCAATGTCGCCGGGGATGTCGAGGTCGAGCAGCGAACGGTCGCCGTCGCGGCGGATCTTGATCGCCGCCGGAGTCTCGCGCCGCCAGCGCGCCTCGACCACCCGCACCGTCTCGTCCACCGTGCGCGCGGCGTTGCCGCCGATCGAGGCGTAGAACGGCACCTCGCTGCGCCAGGCTCCGCCGAGCAGCTTGTGCACCGGCAGGCCCAGCGTCTTGCCCTTGATGTCCCACAGCGCGATGTCGACCGCCGCCAGCGCGCCGGTCAGCGCCCCTTCGGGCCCCAGCTTGATGTTGCGATGGAGCAGCCGGTCGTACAGCACCCCAGTGTCGAAGGCGTCGGCGCCGACCAGCCCCGGCGCCAGGTCACGCGCAATGATGCCGATCGAGTGCAGCCCGCCCTGCATCGGCGAGGCCTCGCCCCAGCCGACGACGCCGTCCTCCGTCGCGATCCGCACCAGGGCGCTGCGCCGGCCGGGCGGATCGCCGGGCTGCCAGCGGACCTGGAAGGCTTCGACCGATGTGATGCTGGCGGTTGGGGCCACGGTTTCGCTCCCGTCTTGTGGGCTACCTTACTCTCTTTGCATCCGTATGCAACATCGCTGCGCCCGGATGGTCACGCATAGATCGAGACCCGGCGGAACCGCGCCGCCACTTGGGCGCCATCGGCCACCAGCAGTTCCTCGGTCTCGAAATAGTGCCGGCCCTTGCGCTCATAGGCGGCGGTGACGGTGCCGGAGGTGGCGAGGCGCCGGCCGGGGGACACCGGCGCGAAATGCTCGGCCTCGCCGGACACGAACACCACGGGCGACGGAAAGCGGAAGCTGCGGTTGGCGTCGGCCATGGTCCGCCGGATCAGGCAGCCGGAATGGACCAGCCCGCTCTCGAGATAGAGTGGGTGGCGCTCATCGAAGGCGGCCAGCGAGCGCCGGAACTCCTCCTCCGTCAGCACCGCGTTGCGCGAGCCGAGGCGGGTGCCCACCACCATCCCGCCAGGCCCGACGGCCTGCGGCGGATCCGGCAGCGGCAGGATCGGGAGATCCGCGGCCGGCGGCGGCACGGGATCCTGCCGCGGCATCGCCACCCAGCCGACCGCAACCGCCTCGCCCTCCTGGTTGCGCAGGATCACCTCGGCCCGCTGTTCGGCGCCGGTTTCCACCAGGGCCGAGGCCTGGGCGGTCAGCACGTCGCCGTCATAGACCGGCCGGCGGAACCGTGCGCCCATGCGGCCGCGCCGAATCCAGTCGATACCCCAGGCGTCGACGGCGATGCGGCTGACATGGCCGTAGACGAAGGCCCCGGGGATCATCGCGGCGCGGAAACCCATGCGCCGCGCCACCGCGTCGTCATGCACCGACCCGCGATAGCCGGGATCGTCGTCGAGGCGGACCGGAATGCGCAGCGTTCGGGGAAAGCCGACCATGGTCAGGCTCCCGGCCGGGGCTCGGTGGCCATCGCGCCGCTGGCCTCGACCGCCGCGATCTCCTCCGGCGTCAGGCCGAGGATGTCGCGCAGCACGCGATGATTGTCCGCGCCGAAGCGCGGCGCCGCCCGGCGCTGGCTGCCCGGCGTGGCGTCGAGATGAATCGGCAGGCCGGGATGCGGATGGCGGCCGGCATCGGGATGCTCGAGCACCGTGAAGAAGCCGCGATGCGCCAGGTATTCGCTGCGCGCCAGATCCTGCGCGGTCTGCACCGGTGCCGCGGGCACGCCGGCCGCCTGCAGCCGGGCTGCCACCGCATGCTTGTCCTGGCCCCGGGTCCAGCCGGCGATGATCGCCGTCAGCGCCTCGATGTTCTCCTGACGCGCCGCCAGCGTCGCGAAGCGCGGGTTGGCGGCGAGGCTCCCCAGCCCCATCACGCCGCACAGGGCCTGCCACTCCGCCTCGGTCCCGGCCGCGATCGCCACCCACTGGTCGTCGCCTTGCGCCGGGAAGGCGTCGTGCGGCGCGGCGTAGGGCGAGCGGTTGCCGTTCGGCTCGGGATCGCGGCCGGATTCGATTGCCGCCAGCAGCTCCGGCCCGATCAGTTGCATCGCGGCCTCGACCTGCGGCACCTCGATATGCTGCCCCTCGCCGGTCCGCTGGCGGTGCAGCAGCGCCGTCAGGATGGCGGCCGCGGCGTTGAACCCGCCGATCGGGTCGAGATAGGAAGGGCCGGTGGTCTCCGGCTGGCCGCCGGGATAGCCGATCATGCTGGACATGCCGGTCGACATCTCCATGGTCGGGCCCAGCGCGGCATAGCGCGCCATCGGCCCCTCGGCGCCGAAGGCCGGCAGCTCCGCCACGATGATGTTAGGCCTGACCTGCCGCAGGGTGTCGTAGTCGAGCCCCAGCCTGGCCAGCGTGCCGGGGCGGAAGTTGCAGATCACCACGTCGCTGACCGCCGCCAGGCGCCGGATGATGTCGCGCCCCTCCCCCGTCTTCAGGTCGAGGATGCAGGACAGCTTGTTGACGTTCTGCGAATTGAAGTGGAAGGCCCGGTCATAGGGCCGGCCGCCCGGCACGCCGTCGGGGAAGTTGATCGGGTTCGGCACCTCCTTGTTCAGGCGCCAGGAATTGACCCGGGTCGGGGATTCGACATGGATCGGCTCGGCCCCCAGGAAGCCCAGCACCCGGCCCGCCATCGGCCCGGCCCAGGCGGTGGTGATCTCGAGCACACGCAGGCCCGCCAGGGGGCCGGACCCGGCCGGAGCGCCGCCGCCCTCCGGAGCCGCCGCCGGGGCCCAGCCGGTATCGGTGTCGGACATCGGGGCGGCCGGGCGCACCTGCCGCGGCGTGCGGCTGAGCCGGAATGGCGGCCCGAGGATCGGCCGCCCCTCCGCCATCTCCCAATAGCCGCGCTCGGCCAGATGGGCATTGCCGTGCAGCTCGGTCGGGCGATAGGCCTTGGCGGCGATCACCTCTTCCCGCTGCAGCGTCGCGACCAGGTCCTCGGCGCGGAGATCCGCGACCTTGTCCTGGATGATCGCGAACAGCTCCGCCCAATGCGCGCGGCGCGGGATCGGCGCCGCGAAGCGCTCGTCATGCTCGAGATGCGCGAGGCCGAGCGCCCGGCAGACCGCGCTCCAGCGGTGGTTGTAGATCCAGATGCAGACCCAGCCGTCGCGGCAGCGCACCTGTCCGGCCGGGATGTTCGGGTCGCCACGGCCCTTCACCGTGCCGTTGTAGATGTGCTGCAGCACATAGGGAAAGCACATCGCAGCGGCGGTTTCCGCCTCGTCCACGGTGACGGCCTGGCCGAGGCCGGTGCGCTCGCGGACGAACAGCGCGGCGGTGACGCCGACATAGGCGGCGATGCCGGCGGCGAAGGAGGCGCGGCGGCCGCAGCCATACAGCGGCTCGCGCCCATGGGCGCCGTTGTTGTGCATCATGCCCGACAGGGCCTGCAGCACGATCTCCGGCCCCTTCCAGGCGGCGAGCGGCCCGTCGGCGCCGAAGGGGCTGACCACCGCGGCGACGCAGCGGGAATTAAGGCCGAGCACATCCCGCGGCTCGGATCCCGGCGGCAGGATCGCGACATCGGCGCCGCGCAGCAGCCCATCGAGCGCTTCGCGCCCTGCGGCGCCGCCTGGATCGAGGTTGACCGAACGCTTGCCGGTGTTGAGGTGGAAGAACAGCAGCGATCCGCGGTCGCCGGCCTCGCTGAAGGGCGGCATGCGGCGCAAGGCCGATCCCCCTGGCGGCTCGACCAGCACGACCTCGGCCCCGAAATCGGCCAGCAGCCGGGCGCAGTACTGCCCGCCGACGGTCTCGGACAGGTCGACGACCTTCAGTCCGGCCAATGCAGACACGGCGGCGCCTCCCCCGGCATTCTCGTTGACCAGACGGTATCGAGTCTTGCATCCGTATGCAACACCTCTGCATAGTGCCGGAGGCGATGACGGCCGGGGCGGGATTCCGGCCGCGGCCGTGCTATGGGCTGAGGCAGGCGACAGCGAGGGGAAGCGACCTTGAGTTCCGGAGACCTGCGCAAACCGATCACGGCGCGCCAGCTGGCGCGGATGATCGGCGTCAGCCAGTCCGCAGTCTCGCGCGCCTACACGCCCGGCGCCTCGATCTCGCCGGAGATGCGGCAGCGCATCCTGACCATGGCGGACAGCCTGGGCTACAGTCCCAACGCCATCGCCAGCACCCTGTCGAAGCGGCGCAGCAACATCGTCGGCATCGTCGTCTCGGCGATGCGGAACCCGTTCTACCCGGTGCTGATCGAGACGCTGTCGCGCGGCCTGCAGCAGGTCGGGCAGCAGAGCCTGCTGTTCAATCTGACCCCCGGCGCCGACATCCGGCAGCAGCTGGCGGCGCTGCGGCAGTACAGCGTCGACGCCGTGGTCATCGTCTCGGCCGCCCCGCTCTCCGGCGCCGCGCTGAGCTGGGCGACCGAGGGCCGCACGGCGATCATGATCAACCGCACGGTGCCGGATTCGAGCCTGACCAGCGTCTGCTGCAACAATGCCGAGGGGGCCCGCGCCATCGCCGATCATTTCCACGCGCTGGGCCATCGGAGGGCCGCCTTCGTCGCCGGTGTGCCGCATGCCAGTGCCAATCTCGAACGGCAGCACGCCTTCATCGCCCGGCTGGCGGAGCTGGGCATGACCCTGACCGCCTCGGTCTCCGGCGGCGAGTACAGCTACGAGGCCGGCTACCGTGCAGCGCTCGAGGTCGCCCGCACCAGCCGCACCGAGGCGATCTTCTTCGCCAATGACATCCTGGCGGTCGGCGGCGTCGACGCGCTGCGTGACGAGACGGGCCTGTCCGTGCCCGGCGACATCGCGGTCGCCGGCTTCGACGACATCGCCATGGCCGGATGGCCGCGCTACTCGCTGACCACCTTCCGCCAGCCCCTCGACGCGATGGTCGAGCGGACCGTGCAGCTGGTGACCGGCAAGGCGGAGCCGGCCGAAGGCAATGTCCATCTGCTGCCGGGCGAGCTGATCGTGCGGAAGACCACAGCCGGCTGAGGCGGGACGAGGGCAACGAGATTGGTCGAGAGCGGCAGTGGGTGTCGGAACGCGTAGCCTCTCCCGCTTGCGAGACCTTTTCAGAATTCGATCACCTGAACCGACACGTGTTTTCCACTCTCCCCCTCCCTCCGCGGGAGGGGGTAGGGGGAGGGGGCTGTCGATGACGGGAGCCGACCTCGAATTGCCAGGATTTCTGCGGGGCCGGTGGTGATGCTCGACATCAA
>NZ_JANX01000188.1 GCF_000767795.1 Inquilinus limosus MP06
GACGGATGCGATGGGGCGAGTGGTGGCATTCCTCGACCGGCCAAGTCGCTCCTGGCCCCTGCGCCTGCCGGTGCCCTTGCTTGTGCTGCAGCCGGATGCCGCCGGCGTCCGGATCACCCGCGCCGCCGCCACCGGTCGTCTCCGCTTCGGCGGTCCTGGCTGGGAGTTCCCGTCGGACGGGCCGCTGACGCTGTTGGCCGGGAAACGCCCGCTCCTGGCCCTTACGCTGGCAGACGCCGAGGCGCGGTTCGGGCTGTGAGCGGGTGAGGTGCCGGGGCGCCGTCGGTGCAGTCCGGCTGCGGCGGCTCGGCCCAGAAGGGCAGGTCCGCCAGCTCGCGCGGGGTCATGCGCAGCAGCGCCTCGGCGCCGTCGGGCCGGTGCTGGCCATCCCGGCGCCGGAGGAAGGAGAACATCGTGGCCTCCTAGGCAGATCTTCTCCAAGAGATAGATCCGCGGCGCGGCGGCCACGATGGACAGTGTCTCCCCACACCTATAGAAAATCTCCATAGGCGTGGCGAGCCGGTCAGCGCTTGGCCAGCTGCTCGTCGAGTTTGTCGAAGGTGCCGCCCCAGCCTTCGGTCATCGACTCCGTCATGCCGGCGAAGGCCTGGCGCTCCTCCGCGCTGGCGTCGAGCGGAGTCCACACCAGATGCAGCCGGGTGGCCGCCCCCTCCTCCACGAGGGTCAGGGTCGACAGGATCCTGAGCGGCCACGCCCCGCCGAACGGCGACGAGACGACATTGGCCTGCTCGTCGGCGAAAGAATGCTCCCAGACCAGACGCGAGGGCTCGACCACCTCGCGATAGAGGAACTTCACCCACATCGGGCTGCCGCCGGGCGAGTCCATCCGCCCATGCATGATCCCGCCCGGGCGCAGGTCCAAGGTCTTGATGGTGCTGGTGACGCCCTTCGGGCCGAACCATTGCGCCAGGATCTCGGGCCTGGTCCAGGCCTCCCACACCTGCGGGCGCGGCGCCTGGAACAGGCGGGTGATGACGAACTCGGTACCGGCGGCGGTCGCGGCTCTCATGATCGATCGTCCTTCTGCGATTTGATGTTGGCCTCGAGCAGCTCCTCGAGGCGGTCGAAGCTGTCGTTCCAGAGGTTCCGGAAGTGGTCGAACCACTCGACTGTCTCCTTCAGCGCCTGGTGGTTGAGGCGCCGCGGCCGCGACTGGGCGGCCTGCCCCCGCTCGATCAGCCCCGCCCCTTCCAGCACCTTGAGGTGCTTGGAGATGGCGGGCTGGCTGATCCGGAACGGGGCCTGCAGCTCCGACACCGTCGCCTCGCCCTGTGTGAGGCGAAGCAGGATGGCGCGCCGGGTGGGATCGGCGAGCGCGGCGAATCTGAGGGTGAGCGAGTCTTCTAAAACCATATAGATATATAACCAATTGGATATTTAAGAGTCAATGCCTCTTCGGCCATCGGATGCGGCGACGCTGGACAGTCCGCCCCGGCCCGATCAAGAAGGGGCATGCCCTCGCCCTTCCCGATTCCGCTGAATGCGCTGCGCGCCATCGCGGTGGTGGCGCGCGGCGGGTCACTGTCGGCCGCGGCGAAGGAGCTGGGGGTGACGCCCGGCGCGGTAAGCCAGCACATCCGCCGGGCGGAGGCGCGGTTGGGCGTTCTGCTGTTCGAGCGCGCCCCCGCCGGGCTGGTGCCGACGCCGGACCTGCAGCGGATCCAGCCGATGCTCGACGCCGGCTTCCGCATGCTGGCCGACGCCATCGGCGCCTTGGCGGCGGAGCGGGCCGGCATCCTGACCGTCACCGCCGGATCGGCTTTCGCCGCGCGCTGGCTGGTGCCGCGGCTGGCGCGCTTCACCGGCGCGCATCCGGAGATCGAGCTGCGCTTCGTCGCCACCGCCGCGACCATCGACCTGGCCGCCAGCGATGTCGACTGCGCCATCCGCATGGGCCGCGGCGGCTGGGTGGGCGTGCTGGCCGAGAAGCTGGTGCCGCAGACTGTGTTCCCGGTGTGCTCCCCCGCCCTGGCGCAGTGCCTGAAGCACCCGGCCGACCTGGGATCGGTGCCGGTGATCCGCGATGAGGGCTCGCTGATCTCCTGGGCCGAATGGTTCGCCGCCGCGGGTGTCGCGGCGCCGCCGCGCCTGTCCGGCCCGTCCTACACCGACCCGATCCCTGCGCTGGAGGCGGCGCTGGCCGGCCAGGGCGTGTTCATGGCCTGGCAGCTGGTCGCCGCCGACGCGCTGGCCGACGGAAGGCTGGTGCGCCCCTTCCCGGTCGCCGCGCCGACCGAGATCGCCTACTGGTTCGTCACAACAGAGGCCAAGGCCCGGCAGCGCAAAGTGCAGCTGTTCCGCGCCTGGCTGGAGGCGGAGCTGAGCGCTAAGCGGGCGCGCCCGGTGTCCGGCGTGTGGGGATAAGGTTCACCATCCCGGCGAGATCCGGTTGGCCGGCAGCGCCGGGCCCCAACGATGCACCCCGACCAGCCGGAAGCGCACCGCATCCGCCAGGCCGAGATGGGTCAGGATCAGGGCGACGATCGACAGCCACATCTCCGTCCCCTGCAGCCCCGGCTGCTCGCCGCGGCTGAAGGCGAAGCCGCGGCCCGGCTGATAGTGCCGGAGCGCGGCGGCGAGCAGAGCGCGCAGCGCCTCCGCGATCTCGGCCGCGCGATAGCCGGTCTGGCGGGCGCAGAGCATCAGCGGATGCACCACGTCGAGCACGTTGCAGGCGTTGAAGCCGGTCTGCGCGAACCCGCCGTAACGGCGGAGATGAGCCAGGACGGAATCGATCGTCCGCTCCGCATAGGGCAGCGGCAGGCCGAACTGGGCATAGGTGCCGCGGGTCAGCCGGTAGAAGCCGTTCACCGGCTGCAGCCAGTCGTCGCCCACCGGGCCGCTCCACAGCCCGGTCGTGGCGTCGGCCCGCAGGGTCAGCCAGCCCATCAGCGTGGCCAGCGGGCCGGGATCGCCGAAGTCGCGGGCGTTGAGATAGCAGGCCGTGCCCAGCGCATCGACCCAGGCGCCGGAGGACCAGCCGCGCTGGGCCCAGGGCAGCCCGTCCAGCGCCCGCTGCAGCGTGGTGGCGCCGAGCCCTGAGGCCCAGGCGACGGGGTGGCGGAAGCCCGCGCCGAGGCATTCCAGCGCGTAGCCGACGCAGAGGATGTTGTAGAGGTTGTCGCCACCGGGATCGGCCGGCGGGTCGCGCCGCACCGCCTCCGGCGTGTCCGGGTTGAAGCACAGACCGGTCGCCGGATCCTGCAGCGCCTGCAGCCGGGCGGTCCACTCCTCCCGGTCGAAGGGCGGCGGCACCGCGCCGAACATCGCGGCGATCTGGATCGCGTCGCAATCGGCCCGGAACGGCGCGTTGTCGGCGTTGCGCGGGTCGCGGTACCAGGAGTCCTGGCCCGGCGGCGCCGCGTGGGCGGCCAGGATCGCCGGCCACTCCTCCCCGATCCGCGCGTCGAACGCCATCACCTCGGCCAGCAACGCATCGGCTGGCGGCGCGCCTTTAGGCCGGCGGCGGTCACGGATCACTCGGGCGGGGTTGCCGCCGACCAGCGCATAGTCCGGCACATCGCGGGTGACCACCGCCCCGGCGGCGACGATGCAGTGGCTGCCGATCCGCACCCCGTCGGTGACCACGGCGTTGGCGCCGATCCAGACGTCGTCGCCGATCTCGATGCCCTTGGACGACACGCCCTGCTGCGCGATCGGCGTCTCCGGATCGTCCGAGACATGGTCGAAGCCGGCGATCATCGCGCCGGCGGCGATGCGGACCCAGGAGCCCATCCGCACCTGGCCGATCACGGAGGAATGCAGGTTGAAGGAGCAGTTATTGCCGGCGACCAGCTGCCCGTGCAGCCGCACCCCGGCGGCGACGACGCAGCGGTCGCCCAGCGTCAGGCTGTCCGGGAAGATGTAGGCCTGGGGCGACAGATAGCAGGCCTCGCCGAGCTTCAGCGGCAGGCGCCGCGCCAGCTGTGCGACGAAGGCTGCCTGCGCCCGGCGCTGCTCCTCCGTCGCGTTGTTCTCGAAGCGCCAGGGGTGGGAGTCGAACTCCTCGACCTGGCGGACGTCCGGGACCGTCATCGGATCTCCTCAGAGGATGCCGCTGGCGTCGGCGACCAGCTGGGCAGCGCCGTCGGTGATCGAGGCGGTGCCGAAGGCGACCGTGTCCGCCACCCGCTTCAGCACCCGGCCGAATTGCTGCGACCCCTTGGGCGGCGGCGGGGGATAGGGGCCGACCTTGTCGGCGATGAAGTTGACGTACTCGACCGTGGCGCGCTCCACCGGCGTGAGCGTCGGCAGGATCAGCTCCCGCGTCGCCGGGCTCATCGGCACGCCGCGCTCCACCCCCAGCACCTTGGCGGCCTCGGGGTCGTTGAGGAAGAAGCCGATGAAGGCGGCAGCGGCCTCCGGCGCCTTCGACCGGGCATAGATCGACCAGCTCGAGGCCGGCCGGTAGAACTGCCCCGGCTTCGCGCCGGGACCGCCATTCGGGAACATCGTCAGGGCCAGCGGCACGGTGGTGGCCGACTGCATGCCGACGATCTGGTTGGAGAAGGCCAGGCTGGTCGCCGCCTTGCCCTGGATCAGCGGCATCTGGGTGATGGTCGAATCCGGGCTGAGCGCGGCGATGTCGGCCGGCACGCAGCCGCCGGCCTTGCGCATCTTGTCCCAGTAGCTGAACCACTCCGCCGCATGGTCCTGGTTGAAGCCGAGCGCCCGGTCGGCCGTGAACAGGTCGGCGCCGCGCTGGCGCAGCCAGACCTGAAACGCGTAGCCGTAGCCGCTGCCGTCGCAGGAGCCCCAATACTGGTCGCGGCCCGCCGCCTTGGTCAGCTCGATCATCCGCGCGGCATAATCGTCCCAGCTGGTCTTGTCGTCCGGCGGGGCGATGCCGGCCGCCTTGAACACGGCGGTGTCGTACATCAGCGCGAAGGAATTGAGGCCGTGCGGGATGGCCCAGACCTTGCCGTCGAGCGCGCAGAGATCGAGCAGGCCGCGGGGGATGCCGGCGGTGTCGATCGGCTTCGGCATCAGCGAGTCCAGCGGCAGGGTGGCGCCGCGCTGGACGAAATCGGCGAAGCTGCCGGGCTCGAGCTGGAAGATGTCCGGGGCGCTGCGCCCGACCAGCTGCGTCGCAAGCTTGGGGAAGTACTCGGCATTGCTGACCTCGCCCACCAGTTCGGCACCCTGCGCCTTCGCCTGGTAGAGCTTCAGCACCTCGGTCGTGCGGCGGGTGCGGTCGTCATTGCCCCACCAGACGATTCGCAGCCGTTCCAGCTCGGCCCGCGCCGCCGCCGGAACCATCGCCGCCCCGGCCAGCCCCAAAGCCCCCGCCAGCACGGATCTGCGCCCGATCGCAGCCGTCATCGCCGCCCCTCCCTGGTTCGTTGCCGATGGCGCGAGCGGTGGCCCGCCCGATGAAGTAACCGTTTGGTTACAAGTGAACCGGGGATCGCACGCCCTGTCAATTCGCAATGCACCCTTTGGTCGAACCGCCGCATCGCCCCCCTTGGCCCGCGCCGCCGTTCCGGGCATCGTCGCGGCATGATCCTTTATTCCGAGACCGCGCCGTGAGCCGCAGCCGCAGCCTGCCGCCAGTACCCGAGGACGGGCGGCCGCGCATGGCCGACATCGCCCGCATCGCCGGCGTGTCGGTGGCGACGGTCAGCCGCGCCCTGGCAGGGTCGCCGCGGGTGACGGAGGAGACGCGGGAGCGGATCGAGGCTGCGGTGCGCGACACCGGCTATGTCGTCAACCGCATGGCCCGCAGCCTGCGCCTGCAGCAGGCGCGGCAGGTGTTCGTGATGGTGCCGAACATCGGCAACCCGTTCCATGCCTCGGTGCTGCTGGGCGCCGAAGAGGCGGCGGTGGCCGCCGGCTTCCATGTGCTGATCGGCAACACCGCCGGCGACCCGGCGCGGGCGGAGGAGCATGCCCGCCAGCTGCTGACCGGCGCGGTCGACGGCATGCTGCTGCTGGGCGGCCGGATGCCGGAGCCGCTGAAGGCTCCTGCGCTGCAGGAGCGGCTGGTCGCGGTGATCGAGCCCGTCGCCGCCCCCGGCGTGCCGGTGGTCGAGATCGACAATAGGGCCGGCGCGCGGGAGGCGACGCGGCACCTGATCGGGCTGGGCCATCGCCGCATCGGCCATATCGGCGGCAGCCCCGGCACCACGGCGACGCCGAAGCGCTTCGCCGGCTATGCCGAGGCGCTGGAGGAAGCGGGGATCGAGCCGCAACCCGAGCTGGTGCGCTATGGCGTGTTCTCGATCGCCACCGGTGCGGAGCAGATGGCCGAGCTGCTGGAATTGCCCGAGCCGCCGACCGCCATGTTCTGCGGCAGCGACGAGATCGCCATGGGTGCCATCCGCACCATCAAGCAGGCCCGGCTGCGGGTGCCGGAGGACATTTCGGTGGTCGGCTTCGACAACATCTACTTCGCCGCCGTCACTGACCCGCCGCTGACCACGATCGACCAGCCAGCCCGGCAGCTGGGCTTCGAGGCGATGCGCCTGCTGGCGGACCGGCTGGCCGGTGCCGCCGGGCCGAAGCGCGGCGTGACCGTGCCCTACCGCCTGGTGGTCCGCGCCAGCACCGCCCCGCCGCGGCGTTGAGGGGATCTTTTCCGCCGGTCGACGTTTCGCCACAGTCCCGAACCAGAGTGGCGGCGCATCAGCGAGGGGGAGATCACGGTGCCGGGGGACCTTCCGCAGGCGGCGGCCGTGCGGCTTTCACAGGCGATCGACGCCCTGGAAGCGCAACGGCGCCGGGCGGCCGAGGCCACCGTGGTGATCTGCGGCCAGATCGTCGTGCTGGCATTGGTCTGGGGCGTGGCCCCGATCGCGCGGGGGCATTGGTCGCCAGGCGGCATCTTCACCGCGGCGGCCGCCATGCTCGGCGCCAGGTTTCTGCTCGGCCTCAGCGAGAATCTGTGGCGCAGCACGGCGAACCGGATCGTGGTGCCCATCCTCGCCGAGACGCTCGGCGGCATGACGGCCAGACTCCGCAGCCGCGGGCCTGCCCTCGATTTGCTGCCGGCGATCGGCGCGCTGCTCGACCCCGATGTGCTGTTCGACCTCGACCCGGCCTTCGAGCTGGGGCTGCTGCCCCGGAGAAGCGCGAACTGGGCGGATTGGCGGCTGGACGGCGAGCATCGGTCCCTGGCCTTCACCATGGCCGCGATCGTCCAGCGGTGGAACACAGCGGGCAACAAGCCGGCGTCTCGCCGCTCCGACCATGTCCTGCTCTCAATCGTCGTGCCGGTCCCATTCCAGGGCCGTGTCCTGATCGCCCGTGACGGCGGGGTGTTCGAGGCGATCGCCGATCACCTGACGCCGCTGCTGGACACGGTGCTCTCGCGGCCGGACTCGCCGCAGCGCCTGCAGGCCCCCTATGAGGCGTTCGAGCGCCGATTCACGGTCCGGGCCGACGATCCGGCCGAGGCGCAGCGCCTGGTCATCGCTGCCGTCGCCGAGGGGCTGGTGGCGATCGACGAGGCGCATCCGGACCGATCGGTCCGTGCCGCCTTCCATCGCGGCCGGCTGTGGCTGGCGCTGGACCTGGCGGAGCCGATGCTGCAGCAGGTCAGCCTGCTCCGCCCGGCGCCGGCGATGATGGCGCAGCTGCAGGAGATGCTCGGCGAGCTGGGCCTGCCGCACCGGCTGATCGACTATCTCCACGGCCGCCCGCCGGCCTGAGACGGAGTCGCCCGGCCTGCTGTCCGCGCTGTGCGGGTTGAGACTGCCGGCGAGCGATCCGGCGATGGTGTTGCCCGATTGCAACTCACCCTCACAGGGCCGAAAAAGCCGCCGCCGGCCTGGCTTTCCGCCCCTTTCCCCACCCGTCTGCCTATTATGACGGGCCGGCGACAGTTCAAGATGCGACATCGCCGCTGCGCGCCATTTTGACATACATTCAGGGACGTATGTGTCGATATTGTCCGATTCCGGGACGAGATTCGGGACCGGAATCCTAAGCGAGAAACTCGTGGAGTCAGGAATGACCAGACGCATCGTCTTCGCCGCGGGAGCGGCCGCACTGCTCGCCGCGACGCCGGCCATGGCCCAGCAGGTGAGCGGCCTGTATGTCGGCGCCGGAGCGGGCGCCAACTTCCTCCAGGACAACGGCCTGAACAACGACAGCTATGATGTCGGGCCGGCCGGCAACCTCTATGTCGGCTACGGCTTCGGCAACGGCTTCCGCACCGACCTCGAGGCCAGCATCCGGGAGAACAGCCACGATGGCAACAACCACCAGACCACCTACGGCCTGATGGCGAACGGCTACTACGACTTCGATTTCGGGTCGCCCTTCGTGCCCTATATCGGCGGCGGCGTCGGCGTGGCGCTGGTGGATGCCGACTTCAACCCGAGCGGCGGCGGGCGGTACTTCGATTCGACGAAGGCGAAGTTCGCCTATCAGGGCATCGCCGGCGTGGCCTACAACTTTGCGCCGAACATGGCCGCAACCCTGGAATACCGCTACCTCGGCACCGAAGGGCCGGTGTTCAAGGACAACGGGGTGCGGATCAAGGGCGACGACAACAACAACCACACCATCCTGGTCGGCCTGCGCTACACCTTCGGCGATGTCGAGGAGGCGCCGCCGCCGGAGCAGGTGCAGCAGGTCACCCAGTCCCGCAGCTACCTGGTGTTCTTCGATTTCGACAGCTCGAAGCTGACGCCTGAGGCCAAGCAGATCGTAGGCTCGGCCGCCAGCGACGCGCTGCAGGGCAAGAGCACCCGGATCGACGTCACCGGCCACACCGACCGGTCGGGCTCGGACAAGTACAACCAGGCCCTGTCGGTGCGCCGCGCCGAGGCGGTCCGTCGCGAGCTGGTGGCCGATGGCGTGGCCGACAGCGAGATCGTGACCCGCGGCGTCGGCGAGGCCGATCCGCTGGTCCCGACCGCCGACGGCGTGCGCGAGCCGCAGAACCGACGGGTTGAGATCGTCGTCAATTGAGATTCCGCAAGAATCTCGGAGTACCGGAAGGGGGCCTCGGCCCCCTTCCTTCTTTTGGCGCTACCGGTCGGACCAGACCGCCAGCTCATAGCCGTCCGGATCCCGGAAGTGGAACCGCCGGCCGCCGGGGAAGCTGAAGATCGGCTTGGCGATGCGGCCGCCCGCCTGCTCCACCCGCTGCTGCGTGGCGGCGAGGTCGTCGGCGTAGAGGATCACCAGCGGGCCGCCCGAGCCGGCCGGGCTGCCCTGGGCGAAGCCGCCCTTCAGCCGGCCGTCGTCGAACTCGCAATAGGCGGGACCGTAATCGGTGAAGCTCCAGCCGAAGGCCTGGCCGTAGAAGTCGCGCGAGCGCGGGATATCGGCGACGGTGAGCTCGATATAATCGATACGGCGGTCATTGCCGGGGCTGGCCATGGGGCCTCCTTTTCTCTGATCCGGTCACCAGCCTGCCACCGCCCGCCCCGCTTCGTCTTGAACGGAACGGCCAGTCAGGCCGCCGCGCGGTCCGGCAGACGGCCGGCCGCGAGCTGGCCGACGACCGTGGCCGGGGTCAGGCCGGACAGGCGCCGCACCTCCCGCGTCAGATGCGCCTGTTCGGCATAGCCGGCCGCGGCGGCGAGGCCCGACAGCCCCGTCTCCTTCCCCGCCGCCGCCAGCCGCAGGAAACGCTGGAAGCGCAGGATCCGATCGAGCGTCTTGGGGCCGTAGCCGAAGGCCTCATGGCAGCGCCGGCGCAGGCTGCGCTCGCTGATATCGAGGCGGTCGCGCAGCGCCGCCAGCCCCGCCTCCTCCGGCCCGCGGCCGAGCCGGCGGAAGGCCAGCGCCATCTCCGGCGCCGGCAATGCGATCCCCGGCGCCACCCGCGCCAGCCCGGCCTCCAGCCGGGCCATCCGCTCCGCCATGGTCCGCGCCTCACCGATCCGATCGGCCAGGCCGCGCGCCCAGGGACATCCGAACTCCGACAGGTCGAGCTGGCGGCCGGTGATCTCCGACATCGGCAGGCCGAGCCAGCGCGGCGCGGCGCCGGGCCGGAACCGCACCGCGACCACCGGATCACCGGGCGGTAGCACGGGTGATGGGCGGTGACGTCCGGCCCGGCCACCACCAGCTGGCCGCCGGCCCACAGCAGGTCGACGCAGCCATCCGGCACCACCGCGACCGGCGCGGCCGGCCCTTCGCGGGATGACATGGACCCAGCGGCACAGCAGAT
>NZ_JANX01000189.1 GCF_000767795.1 Inquilinus limosus MP06
GGCGCTGTCGGCGGCCGCGCCCGGCGGTGCCGCCAGGCCCGGGGCGCTGGCCGCCAGGCAGAGAGCGAATGAAGCCGCGACAATGCGTAAGGACATGTCTCGCTCCTCCTTCGTGTCGACTTCGACGTTGATGGGCCCGTCCTCGGGGCGATCCGTCGGGGCGCCGATCTGGTTCTGCGAATGCCGGTGCGGAAAAGGATCGGGCGGCGGCGATGCCGCGAGACGGGCTTCGGCCCGGGACGAAGAATGGCCCCGGGATCCTCCGGCAGGGCATGGCTGCGCGAGCGTGCCCTGCGCGGGGGCCCGGCCGGAGTGCGGTCGAGCACGATGAGAGAGCGCGCGTCCCCCGTCGCGACGGAAAGCCAAACCCTGTTGGATGATGATTGTACGAACGACTTTAAGACTTCACAGCCTAGCCAAGCGGATCCCCAAGCAAACGGCAAAAGGCAGAACTGCGAAGTCATGGAAGACAGGCCGAAACGTCATTCGACATTCCAAGAATCCGGTGATAGTGCCGGTGCGGTGAAATCATAAATTCTGTCCCTGTTCTTTCTAAAATTAGAGCCAAATAGGTAGCGTGGAACGTTGTGGCGGCGACGGCCTGGCCGCGTTTGCATTTCTTTTCTTTCCGGCCGCGGTTTTCAGCCGATTGCAAAATGTCTTGCATTTAAAACCGGAGCGGACCGAAACGGGCTGCCGGCGTGCTCGCAATGTGCGACTCCGAAGCCCGGTCCGGCGGTCGGAAGGGACGGTGCCCCGGCGGGTGGCCTGCGGCCGCACCCAGGCCGGCCGGGTGATCCCGTCGCCCGTGCCCGGCCGGCTCGACTCGCTGGATCACCGCACCCCGACAATCCTGCCCTGCCTTCGCTGCATTCCGCCCGTTCTTGTCCCGATTGTCCCGATCATGCTGTGATGCGGATTGAGACAATCGGAACGGGACAGGAGGCCGCCATGTGGATGCCGTCGCTGGTCGACCGCGCGGGGCCGAAATATCTGCGCATCGCCGACGCCATCGCCGAGGACGTCTATGCCGGCCGGCTCAAGGTCGGGGAGCGGCTGCCGACCCATCGCGACCTGGCCTGGCGCCTCGGCGTCACCGTCGGCACCGTCAGCCGCGCCTATGCCGAGGCCGAGCGCCGCGGCCTGGTGGCCGGCGAGGTGGGGCGCGGCAGCTTCGTCAAGGCCGGCGCCCGGTCCCAGGCCACGCTGGACATGCCGGCCGTCGGCGGGCCGCAGACCATCGAGCTCGGCGTCAACCGGCCGCCGACCCATGTCATCGCCCCGGAATATGCGGAGGCCATGCGCCGCATCGCCGGGTCCAACGCGCTGGGCGAGCTGATCAACTACCAGGCCCATACCGGGCGGTGGGAGCATCGCGCCGCCGGCGCGCAATGGATCCGCCGCCGCGGCATCGAGGTCGGGCCCGAGCGCGTGCTGGTCACCAGCGGCGCCGAGCACGCCATCACCGCGGCGCTGATGGCGTTCAGCGATCCCGGCGACCCGATCCTGGTGGAAGAATTGACCTGGTCCGGCGTCCGCGCCCTGTCCAGCCTGCTGCGCCTGTCGCTGCGGCCGGTGGCGATGGACGGGGAGGGGATGACGCCGGAGGCGCTGGAGGCGACGGCGCGCGCCTCGGGCGCCCGGCTGCTCTACACCACGCCGACGCTGCACAACCCGACCACCAAGACCATGTCGGTCGAGCGGCGCCGCGTGATCGCCGAGCTGTGCCGCGACCTCGGCATCACCATCGTCGAGGACGACATCTACGGCTATATCGCCGAGGACCCGCCGCCGGCCCTGTCCAGCTACGCGCCGGAGCGCAGCATCTACATCACCGGGGCGTCGAAGGCGATGGCGCCGTCGCTGCGCATCGGCTTCGCCGCCATGCCGTCCGACCGGCTGGGGCGCTTCAGCTCGGCCGCCCGCGCCACCAACTGGATGGCGCCGCCGGTGATGGGGCAGATCGTCGCCGACTGGATCGAGGACGGCACCTGCGACGTGCTGGCCGATCGCATCCGGCGCGAGACCAAGACCCGCCACGCGGTGGCGGCGCGGGCGCTGGAGGGGCTGACCTGGCACAGCAAGCCCGGCTGCTTCCACATCTGGCTGGAGCTGCCGGAGCCGTGGCGGGCGCAGGACGTGGTGGCGGCGGCGCGGCAGCGCGGCCTGGCCATGACCTCGACCGAGCTGTTCGTGCCCGGAAGGGCCGAGACGCCGCACGCCATGCGCATCACCCTGACCGCCGCCGCCGATGCCGAGGAACTGGAGCGCGGGCTCAGGCTGCTGGTCGACCTGCTCAGGAGCGATCCCGACCTGAGCCTGGCCGCCGCTTGAAACTGAGCCACCCCCTCACCCGAAATCGCGTCGCGATTTCGACCTCTCCCCGAGGAGAGGTGTATAGAGCCTCGGCTCCTTCCCCTCTCCTCGGGGAGAGGGAGGGGCCCGGCGCGAAGCGACGGGAGGGTGAGGGGGACGCCGCCGCTGAGCAGATTGGTGTAGTGATGATCAGGCCGAGCCGCCCTTGTCCGCCCCCAAAGACCCACGCCAACCAGAAAGCCGCCCCGTGACCGCCATCCTGTCGATCCAGTCCTCCGTCGCTTATGGCCATGTCGGCAACAGCGCCGCGGTGTTCCCGCTGCAGCGCCTCGGCATCGATGTCTGGCCCGTCCTGACCGTGCATTTCTCCAACCACACCGGCTATGGCAGCTTCCGCGGCCCGGTGCTGGCCGCCGACCAGATCGCCGAGGTGCTGCGCGGGGTGGAGGAGCGCGGCGTGCTGCCGGGCTGCGACGCCGTGCTGTCCGGCTACATGGGCGACGTGTCGCTCGGCGCCGTCGTGCTCGACGCCGTGGCCAAGGTGAAGGCAGCGAATCCGAAGGCGATCTATTGCTGCGACCCGGTGCTGGGCGATGTCGACCGCGGCTTCTTCGTCCGCCCGGGCCTGCCGGACTTCATGCGCGACCACGCCGTGCCGCAGGCCGACATCATCACCCCGAACCAGTTCGAGCTGGAGTTCCTGGCCGGCCTCGGCGCCGGCGATGGCCGGTCGATCGCCACGCTGGACGACGCGCTGGCCGCCGCCCGCAAGGTGCAGGCCACCGGGCCGAAGATCGTGTTGGTCACCAGCCTGATCCGCCGCGACGCGCCGGACGGCGTGATCGAGATGCTGGCGGTGGCGCCGGAAGGGGCGTGGATCGTGGCGACGCCGCGGCTGCCGATCAGCGTCAACGGTTCGGGCGACATCACCGCGGCGCTGTTCCTGGCGCATTACCTGCGTAGCGGCGACCCGGGCGTGGCCCTCGGCCGCACCGCCGGCACGGTCTATGCAGTGATGGAGGAGACCCACCGCTCCGGCAAGCGCGAGATCCAGCTCGTCGCCGCCCAGGACGCCATCGCCACCCCGCCCGAGCGGTTCGAGGTGAAGCGGGTGGAGGGGTAGGGGGCTGTAGCAACCCTTACCGTCATTGCGAGGAGGCGAAGCCGACGAAGCAATCCAGGGGCCGGTTCGAACCGCCCTCGATTGCTTCGATGCGCTCGCAATGACGGGGTTGGGGTGGGAGAGGCAATGCACAGAGCCGCCCCGTTCGCGACCAGCGATCACCATCACGGGCGACAGCCCGCGCCCTCCCATCTGGGAGATGCGCCCCCGCCGATCTCCTGCAGAATGGCCGACGGTGCGGATGCCGCGCCTGTCTATCGTCTGGAGATCGAGAATGGCCGTCGTCAACGGAACCGCGGGAAATGATGTCATCCACATCCTGGGCGACGGGGTAGTCATCCCGCCCGGCTACACCGATATCCCGCTGGCGACGGCGTTCGGCGACACCCTGGGCGGTCTCGCCGGCAACGACATCATCTATGGCGGCGGCGGCATCGATCTGATCGATGGCGGCGTCGGCGACGACCGGCTGGTCGGCGGTGGCGGCGATGACGTGCTGCATGGCGGCGCCGGCGGCGACCGATTTGAAGGCGGGGCCGGCATCGACACCGTCACCTACGCCGACGCCACCGTCGCAGTGGTCGTCAGCCTCCTCTCCGGCGTCGGGTCCGGCGGCGGCAACGATTCTGCCGGCGACAGCTTTGCCGATGTCGAGAACGTCACCGGCGGCGCGGGCGGGGACACGATCATCGGCAGCAATGTCGCCGCCAACGTCCTCGCCGGCGGTGACGGCAATGACGATCTCAGCGGGCTGGGCGGCAACGATACGCTGCTGGGTGGGGCCGGCGACGATCACCTGACCGGCGGCGCCGGGGCGGACCAGCTCGACGGCGGCGCCGGGATCGACCTGATCGACTATGCCGGCTCCGCCGCCGTGACGATCAATCTGAACCTCGGCACCGCCAGCGGCGGCGATGCCGCGGGCGACGTGCTCTCCGGCATCGAGAACGTCTACGGCGCCTTCCTCGTCAACGATATCCTGACCGGCTCGGCCGGGAACAACCTTCTCGACGGCCGGGGCGGGGACGATATCCTCAGCGGGCTCGGCGGCGCCGATATTCTGCGGGGCCACGATGACGAGGACACCCTCGACGGCGGCGACGGCAACGACGTGCTCTATGGCGAAAACGGCGCCGACCAGCTCGACGGCGGCAGCGGCGTCGATACCGCCAGCTACGACTTCCGTCCGGAGGCCGTCGTCATCGATCTCGCCGCGGGCACCGGCAGCGGCGGCGAGGCCGAAGGCGACACCCTGGTCGGAATCGAGAATGTCAGCGGCAGCCAGGGCAGCGACACCCTCTCCGGCGATGCCGGCGGCAACACGCTGCAGGGCTGGAACGGCAATGACGTGCTTCGCGGCCGCGGCGGCGCGGACACGCTGAACGGCGGCGCCGGCACCGACCTCACCAGCTATTGGGGCGAGGCCACCGGCGTCACGGTGAATCTCGCCACCGGCACCGGCAGCGGCGGCAACGCCGCGGGCGACACCTATGTCTCGATCGAGAACGTCAACGGCAGCAACGGCGGCGACACGCTGATCGGCAGCACCGGGGCCAATGCGTTGGCCGGTTATGGCGGCAATGACCTGATCCGCGGCGGTGCCGGCAAGGACACGCTGACCGGTGGTGTCGGGGCGGACCGCTTCTCCTATGTCGCGACCGCGGACAGCACCGTCGGCGCCAATGCCGACCGGATCACCGATTTCAGCCACGCCCAGGGCGACCGCATCGACCTGTCGCTCATGGACGCGAACACCGGCGCGGCCGGCGACCAGGCCTTCACCTTCATCGGCAACGGCCTCTACACCGGCGTCGCCGGGCAGCTGCGCTTCGCCGTCACGGCACCCGGGGTCACCACCGTCGCCGGCGACGTCAACGGCGACAAGGTCTCCGACTTCCACATCCAGCTCACCGGCACCATCGCGCTCGTCGCGGCGGATTTCGTGCTCTGAGCCGGGACGTCCCGTCGCCGTGCTCTGCGGGAGGCGCGACTCCGGACCGACCTCGTCCTTGAGACCCTTTCGCAACGATCGTCCCCTCACCGTGATTGCGAGGAGGCGAAGCCGACGAAGCAATCCAGGGGTCGGTGCGCACCGGCCCTGGATTGCTCTGCTGCGCTCGCAATGACGGTGTCGGGAACTCTGAACAGGTCTCATCCATCAGTGACCACCATCACCGGCGACAGATCGCGCGCGTCGTGTAGTATCGCCGGGCTGGGCGGGGGGACGCCCGGTTCTGACGATGGGAAGCCATGCCCGACATCGCCCTGGCCGTACTCGCCATATCCATCCTGATCGTCCTGGTGGCGCTGCTGCAGCCGCTGGCGACCCGGCTGTCGCTGCCGCATTCGGTGCTGATCGCCGGGCTGGGCATCGCGCTGGGCTCGGTCGCCAGCGCCACCGGCGTGATCGGCGGCGGCGGGCCGCTGTCCGAATTCGCCCATGCGGTCACCGGCGGCGAGATCCGGTCCGAGGCGATTCTGCATATCTTCCTGCCGATCCTGCTGTTCGAGGCCGGGCTGCACATGGATGTGCGGCGGATGATGGACGATGTGGCGCCGATCCTGACGCTCGCCGTCGTCGCCGTGCTGGTCTGCAGCCTGGTGGTCGGCGTCGCCCTATGGGGCACGTCGAGCCAGGGGCTGGTGCTGTGCCTGCTGCTGGGCGCCATCGTCGCCACCACCGACCCGGCGGCGGTGATCGGCATCTTCCGCGACGCCGGCGCGCCGCGGCGCCTGACCATCCTGGTCGAGGGCGAGAGCCTGCTGAACGATGCCGCGGCCATCACCCTCTACATCGTCCTGATCGGCCTGCTGACCGCCGGCGGTGGCACCGGCCATGGTGCCGAGGAGGCCGATGCCAGCGGCGCGCCGCTGTTGTTCCTGCGCTTCTTCATCGGCGGCGGTCTGTTCGGCTTCATCGCCGGGCGCCTGGCCTTCATGGTGATGCGGCCCTTGAACCGCTACCCGGTGGCCGAGGTCGCCTTCACCCTAGCGCTGCCCTACATCGCCTATGTCGTGGCCGAACGCTACCTGCACGTCTCCGGCGTCGTCGCGGTGGTGACGGTGGCGCTGGTGGTCGGCTCCACCGGCCGGGTGCGGATCTCCGCCGAGGGCTGGGAGGGGCTGGAGAAGGTGTGGGCGCTGCTCGGCTTCTGCGCCTCGACCCTGATCTTCATCTTCGCCGCCATGCTGGTGCCGGAGTTCCTGCGCGACGCCACGGTCGAGGACGGGCTGCTGCTGCTGGTGCTGATCTCCGCCGCCTTCGCCGCCCGCGCCATCGTGCTGTGGGGGCTGTTGCCGGTGCTGACCTGGCTCAAGGTCGGCCAGCCGGTCAGCACGCCCTATCGCGTGGTGATCCTGTGGGGGGGCTTGCGCGGCGCCGTCACCCTGGCCCTGGCGCTGGCGGTCAGCGAGAACCCGCTGCTGGGGACCGAGGCGACGCATTTCGTCGTGGTCCTGGCCACCGGCTTCGTGCTGTGGACCCTGCTGGTCAACGCCACCACGCTGCGGCTGGTGATGCGAGCGCTGGGCATGGGCGCGCTGAGCCCGACCGAGCTGGCGCTGCGCGACCGCGCCCTGCACCAGGCGCGCGAGGGCATCGCCGAGCGGATCGAGGAGATCGCCGAGGAGCAGCACCTGGCGCCGGAGGTGGCGAAGGAGGCGGCCGAAGCCTATCGCAGCCGTCTCAGCGGCCTCGCCAGCCGGCCCTTCATGCTGGACCCGAAGGAGCCGCGAGCGGATGGGGCTGATGGCCCTGGCCAACCGCGAGCGCGACCTGGTGGTGGAGCATTTCGACCAAAAGCTGATGTCGCGCCGCACCACGGTCGACCTGCTGGCCCAGGTCGGCCGGCTGCACGACGCGGCGATGACCGGCGGCCGCGGCGACTACCTGGCCGCGGCGTCGCGCAACATCGGTTTCGGCTACAGCTTTCGCCTGGCCATCCTGCTGCAGCGCTACACCGGCTGGGAGGGGCCGCTGTCCAGCCGCATCGCCGACCGCCTCGAGATGCTCAAGGTCTCGCGGATGATGATCGAGATGCTGAAACGCCATGCCGAGGCGGAGATGCGGCGCCTCCTGGGCGCCGAGGTGTGGCAGTCGCTCGACGCCGTCCTGACCACCCGGCTGGACGCCATCGTCGCCGCGATCGAGGCCTGGCGCCTGCAATATCCCGACTATGAGCGGCGGATGTCCGAGCGCTTCCTGCGCTGGGCGGCGCTGCGGCTGGAATCGGTCGAATACGACGACCTGCGAAACCAGCAGTTCATCACCGGCGAGATCTACGAGGACCTGCAGCGCGACGTCGGCCGGCTGTACGAGACGCTGCAGCGCCGGCCGCGGCTCGATCTCGGCCTCAGCACCGAGGAGCTGGTGCGGCGCCTGCCGTTCTTCCAGGGCCTGTCGGAGGAGCGCATCGGCCAGATCTGCCGCCTGCTGAAGCCGATCTTCGCGGTGCCGGGCGAGGCGATCGTCCAGGCTGGGGAGCGCGGCGACACCATGTACTTCATCTCCTCCGGCGCGGTGGAGATCGGCCGCGGCGGGCGCAAGTTCCGGCTCGGCCGCGGCGACTTCTTCGGCGAGATGGCGGTCCTGATCAGCGGCCGCCGCACCGCCACGGTCACCGCCATCGCCTTCTGCAAACTGCTGGCTCTGACCGCCCGCGACCTGCAGGCGCTGGCCAGCGCCCATCCCGACCTGCGCCGCACCATCGCCGAGGTCGCCCGCGCCCGCAGCACCGAGACCGAGCGCACGATCTCCGCGCTGGGGGAGGAGGAGGCGGTTTAGACGGGTGAGGGGTTTTGGCTCCTCGTGGAGCGGCCTGTCAATCCATCCTCCCCCTCCCCTTGCGGGAGGGGGAGGATAGAAGTGGCATACCTGCCCATGTCCCCGGTGACCGGCCCGTTCCGGCCGCCCGCCGCCTCGGTTAGAGTGGTAAGATGGCGCGTTACCTTCCCCGTCGCCGCTGGACCATCGGCCTGTCGGCGCTGCTCGCCATCCTGGTCGGGCTGGCGATCGCCGCGCGGCAGCTGCTGCCCGGCTGGGTCGAGCAGGAGGCGGTCGCCCGCCTGCGGGCCGAGGGCGTGCCGGTCGAGCGGCTGACCGTCTCCAGCGTCGATCTCGGCTCGGCCGAGATCGGCGGCATTGCCGTGGCCGAGGGGCGGATCACGATCGACCGGATCTCGCTCGGCTTCAACCCCTGGACCTTGATCCGCGAAGGCCACCTGTCCTCGATCGAGCTGTCCGGCGTCTCGATCCGCCTCGGCATCGACAGGTCCGGCGCGCTGGACCTGCCGCGGATGGAGGTGCTGGAGGGGGGCGGGGGAGGCGAGGGGCTGGGCGCGATCCCGTTCCGGACCATCTCGGTGCGCGACAGCACGATCGTCATCGACACGCCCTGGGGCCGGATCCGCACCCCCGTGGAGGCCGAGGGCGCAGTCAACGAGCAGGGCCGGCTGGTGTGGAGCGGACGGCTGCGTCCGGCCGGCGCCGGCGGCGCGGCCCAGGCCAAGTTCGACCTGACCAACACCCCCGAAGGCCAGGTCTATGGCGGCGTGCAGCTGGAGCAGGCCACCTTCCGGTCGGACCAGCTGGCGCTGGACGGGGTCACCGGCTGGATCGCCTATGGCGGCGAACGCGACAGCAGCGGCGAGATCCAGGGCGCGCTGACCGTGGCCGAGGTCGAGCGCGGCGCGGCGCGGTTCCGCGACTTCGGCGTGCAGGGCAACGGCACGCTGCAGCGGCTGCAGCAGCTGATCATCGGCGCCAGGATCGGCAGCGGGGACGGCAGCCTGGGCCTGCAGCTGCAGGGCACGAAGGACGGGCCGGGCACCGACCTGGCGGTGCAGGTCGATGCCGACAATCTCGGCGCCGTGGCGCCGGCCTTCGGCTTCGACGGCGGTGTCACCGGCAAGGCCAGCGTCAACGCCTGGCTGACCCTGCGCACCCCCGGCCTGCCCAGCCTGGACGAGCTGCCGGAACTGCTGGCCGACGGCTTCATCCGGCTGTCGACCGACGGCGTCCAGGCCGGCACCGGCGTGTCGCTGCAGACCGGGCAGCTGACCGCCGCCATCGACCTCTCCGGCGGCACCCTGACCCTGGCCGGCAGCCGGCCCTGGAAGGTGGCGGGACGCTTCGCCTCCGGCAAGCTGTCGGTCGACCTCGACTGGTTGCCCGGCAATGGCGGGCCGCAGCGGCTGGAGTTCAGCCGCGAGGGCGACACCTGGTGGACCCGGCTGGCCGGTGCCACCAAGGGCAATGTCGCCGGCTTCCTCGTCTCCGGCTCGATCGACGCCGAGCTCGGGCTGAACGATGCCGGCCAGGCCAAGGTCCGGGTGCCGGAGGCGGTGCTGGACCTCGACCCGTTCGAGGCGGTCGGCCTGACCGTCGATCCCGGTCCGATGACGGTGACCGGCGAGACCACCGACACCGGCTGGACCGCGACGCTGTCCGGCAGCTCGTCGATCGGCCTGCCGGGCAAGCAGGGCGGCAACGCCACCGCCCAGGGCACGGTACGGGTCGACACCGTCGGCCAGCACCTGACGGTGCGGCCGGTGCATGGCGACTGCCTGTCGCTGGCCGTGCCGGCGCAGGATTTCACGCCGCGGCTGCGCCTGGCCCAGCCGGCGGCGGCAATGCTGTGCCCGGGTGCCGGGGGCCTGCCGCTGCTGGAGACCGACCTGGACAGCGACCGGCCGCCGCTGGTGCGG
>NZ_JANX01000190.1 GCF_000767795.1 Inquilinus limosus MP06
ATTGCGCCCGGCGATGGGTGCGCACCTCGCGCGGGTCGCGGTTCCAGGCCAGCGCCGCCAGCTTCTCCCCGGCCGCATGGCCGAGCAGCCGTTCGAGCGACCGGCCGGGCGTCTCCGCCAACTGGCCGATGGTGTGGATGCCGCTGTCGGCCAGCCGCGCCTTGCTGACCGGGCCGACGCCCCACATCAGCTCCACCGGCAGGTCGTGCAGGAAGGCCAGCTCGGCTTTCGGATCGACGACCACCAGCCCGTCCGGCTTGGCCACCTGCGAGGCGATCTTGGCCAGGTGCTTGGTGCGCGCGACGCCGATCGAGATCGGCAGCCCCAGCTCCGCCCGCACCCGGTGGCGGATGGCGGCGGCGATCTCGGCCGGCGGGCCGAACAGATGGGTGCAGCCGGCGACGTCGGCGAAGGCTTCGTCGATCGAGATCCGCTCGACCAGCGGCGTGAAGTCGCCCAGCACCCCGATCGCGGCGTCGCCCAGCCGCTGGTATTCCTTGAAATGACCGCCGACGAAGATCAGCCCCGGGCACAGCTCCCGCGCCCGGCGGCCGGGCATGCCGCCGCGCACGCCATAGGCCTTGGCCTCGTAGGAGGCGGCCAGCACCACCCCGCCGCCGACCGCGATCGGCTTGCCGCGCAGCGCCGGGTCCAGCAGCTGCTCGACCGACGCGTAGAACGCGTCCAGGTCGGCATGGAGGATGGTGGCGTCCATCGCGCCGGCGGTCCGCCGCGTTGTTCCGGATAAGAACAAATATGGAACAAAATCGAAGGGCAATCAAGCCGGCAGGTCATCCGACGCGGGGAGCGGTCAAGCCTCACCCCTCCTGTCATTGCCGGGCTTGACCCGGCAATCCAGGGGCCACAGAGAGCGGCTCTTGAAAGCCCCTGGATCCTCGGGTCAAGCCCGAGGATGACAATAAAGGGAATGTCTTCGCCAACTGGCCTCCGATCCTCAGGGATGCAGCGACAGCCCCTTCAGCACGCGGTCGACATCCTTGCGGTCCTCGTGCATGGCGAAGCCGACCAGGTCCAGCGCGTCGCCCGGCACCGTCTTGACCGCGGCGCGGTTGGCCTCGTCATGGCCGGTGGCGAACAGCTCGGCGGTGTAGATGGCGATGCGCAGGTTGCGGGCCAGCGCCCGGGCATGGGCAGCCTTCAGCGCCTCCGCCGAACCGGCGAAGACCAGCACCGGCTGGCGGAACATCGGCAGGTACAGGTTGCCGGAGCCGTCCTCATAGGGCGCGCCGACCAGCTCCGGCCTCGTGCCGGCCAGGCCGCTGACGGTGAAGGCGGCCACGTTCAGCTTCTGCCAGACCGGCAGGTCCTCGCGCAACGCGACGGCGATTTTGGTGTCGAACCGCATATGCCCTCCTGGTGACCAGGGGACAGTAGGGGCGGGGCCTGCGGGCCGGCTTGTACGATCGTGCTGTGGCGGCGGCCCCCCGGTGAGGCCTAGGATACGGCCATGGACAGCGGTGAATGGGTCACGCTCGGGCTGGACCGGCGCTTCGGCGTCGAGCGCTTCCGCGCCCATTTCACCGCCCATTGCTATGAGCGGCACGCGCACGAGACCTATGCCATCGGCCTGACCGAGGAAGGGTCGCAGAGCTTTCACTGCCGCGGCGCCACGCATCGTACCCGGCCGGGATCGATCATCACCTTCAACCCGGCCGAGATCCATGACGGCCATGCGACCAATGCCGAGGGCTTCCTGTACCGGATGCTCTATGTCGCGCCGGAGACGGTCGAGGCCGTTCTCGACGACGCCGGCATCCGCCCGCCCTGGGCGCTGGCCTTCCCCAACATCCTGTCTGAGGACCCGGTCCTCGGCTCGCTGATCGCCCGGACCGCCGACGCCTTCGCTGAGCCGGGGGCGACGCTGGCGCGGTCCGAGGCGCTGGCGGCGATGGTGGTGGGGCTGGCCCGCCGCCAGGCCGGGGCTCCGGCCCCCGGCCTGTCCCGCCCCGCCGACACGGCCCTGGCGCGGGCGCGCGACCATCTGCACGCCCATATGGGCGAGGACATCACGGCGGAGGACCTGGCGGCCGTGGCGGGATTGAGCCGCTTCCACCTGTCCCGCGCCTTCACCCGCCGCTATGGCGCGGCGCCGGCCACCTATCTGCGCTGGATCCGGCTGGAGCGGGCGAAGCGCCTGCTGGCGTCGGGCGAGGCCCCGGCCCAGGTGGCGGCCGCCACCGGCTTCACCGACCAGGCCCACCTGACCCGCCGCTTCAAGGGTGCCTACGGCATCACGCCGGCGCGGTTCCAGAAGGCGGCGCAGGCGGCGTAAGTCATTGTCCTCGTCATCCCGTGCGCGCTGCGGCGCGCAGTGCCGCCGCGCAGACACTGGATCTCGTCTAACCCGAAGAGATCCCCGCTTTCGCGGGGATGACGATCTTGAATGAAATCAGGCCTGGAGCCCCAGCCGCGCCACCACCTCCTCGGCGATCGACAGGCTCGAGGTCAGGCCCGGGCTCTCGATGCCGAACAGGTTGACCAGGCCGGGCACGCCATGCCCCTCCGGCCCCTGGATCACGAAATCCGCGGCGGCGGCGCCGGGCGGGGTGATCTTCGGGCGGATGCCGGAATAGTCCGGCTGCAGCGCCCCGTCCGGCAGCGCCGGCCAGTAGCGGCGGATGGCGGCGTAGAAGCTCTCCGCCCGCGCCGGGTCGACGCGGTAGTCGAGCTCCTCGACCCATTCGACGTCCGGGCCGAAGCGCACCCGTCCGCCCAGGTCGATCGTGGCATGGGTGCCCAAGCCGCCGGGCACCGGCACCGGGTAGATCAGGTGCCGGAAGGGCGGGCGGCCGGACAGGCCGAAATAGTTGCCCTTGGCCAGGAAGGGCTGCGGCACCGACGCCTCCGGCACCCCGGCGATGCGGCGGGCGACCGCCGGGGCCGACAGGCCGGCCGAGTTCACCACCCGGCGGGCCAGCAGCTCCATGCCGCCCTCCTCGGTGGCGACCTGCAGATGCAGCCCGTCCGGCGTCACCGCCGCGGAGGCCAGCCGGCTGTGAGTGGCGATCATGGCGCCGCCGGCCTCGGCGTCGCCCAGCAGCGCCAGCATGAAGCCGTGGCTGTCGACGATGCCGGTGGAGGGCGACAGCAGCGCCGCGGTGCAGGCGACCTCCGGCTCCAGCGCATGTGCCTCGTCCGCGGTCAGCGGCCGCAGCGCGTCGTCCGCGCCGGTCAGCCCGTTGGCCCGCGCCGCCGCCTCGATCCGCACCAGCGTCGCGGCCTCCTGCTCGTCGGTGGCGACGATCAGCTTGCCGCAGCGCCTGGCGGTGACGCCGTGCTCCTCGCAGAAGCGATACAGCGCCCGGCGGCCGGCGACGCAGTGCCGGGCCTTCAGGCTGCCCTGCGGGTAGTAGATGCCGGCGTGGATCACCTCGCTGTTGCGGGCCGAGGTCTCGGTGCCGAAGGCGTCCGCCGCCTCGAGAATGATCACCTCCTGCCCGGCCAGGGCCAGCGCCCGGGCGACGGCCAGGCCGACCACCCCGGCACCGACCACGACGGCATCGACCGTGTCGGTCATGCCGCGCCGCGCAGCTGGCCGATCGCGCGGGCGACGCCGCGCAGCTCCGCCAGCCCCTTCAGCCGGCCGATCAGCGAATAGCCGGGGTTGGTCTTCTTGTGCACGTCGTCGGCCAGCAGATGGCCGTGATCGGGCCGCATCGGGATCTCCCAATCCGCCCGGCCGGCCGCCTTGCGGGCCCGCTCCTCCGCCATCAGCGCGTCGATCACCGCCACCATGTCGGCGCCGCCCTCGAGATGCTCGTCCTCGAAGAAGGAGCCGTCGGCCTCGACCGTGACGTTGCGCAGATGGGCGAAGTGGATGCGCGGCGCGAACTCCCGCGCCATCGCCGCCAGGTCGTTGTCGGCGCGCGAGCCGTAGGAGCCGACGCACAGCGTCAGCCCGTTCACCGGGCGGTCGACCATGGCCAGCACGGCGCGGGCGTCGGCGGGGGTGGAGACGATGCGCGGCAGGCCGAACAGCGGGAAGGGCGGGTCGTCCGGATGCACCGCCAGCCGGGCGCCGACCTCCTCCGCCACCGGCACGACCGCGCTCAGGAACGCCTTGTAGCTGGCACGGAAATCGTCGGCGGTGATGCCGGCATAGGCGGCCAGGCGGCGCTCGAACCCGGCCCGGTCGTTGACCGCGCCGGCCACGCCCGGCAGGCCGGCGATGATGGTCTTCTCCAGCTCGGCCTTCTCGCTCTCGCTCATCGCCGCGGCGCGGTCGCGGGCGCGGGCCAGCACCTCGGGGCGGTGGTCGGCTTCGGCGCCCCTGCGCTTCAGGATGAAGGCGTCATAGGCGGCCATGTCGACCGCATCGAAGCGCAGGGCATAGCCGGTGGTCGGCAGCCGCCACATCAGGTTGGTGCGGGTCCAGTCGACGACCGGCATGAAGTTGTAGCAGACCGTCGTCACCCCGGCCGCGGCGACGTTGCGCAGCGACTGGGCGAAGATTGCGGTCGCCTCGGCCGCGCCGGCGCCGCCGATCTTGACGGCGTCCGGCAGCGGGATGCTCTCGACCACCGACCAGGCCAGGCCGGCGCCCTCGATCACCGCCTTGCGCTCGGCGATCTCCTCCGCCGGCCACACGCTGCCGTCCTGGCGGTGATGCAAGGCGGTGACGATGCCGCTGGCCCCCGCCTGCCTGACATGGTCCAGCGTCACCGGGTCGTTCGGCCCGAACCAGCGCCACGTCTCCTTCATCGTCTCCAGCCCCTCATCGCGTGTTGATCTTGTTGCGGCCGACCAGCGGATACTGCTCGACCTCGTACACTTGGCCGGTGACCGGAGCCGACCGGTCGGACAGCCAGAACACCGCATGCTGCGCCACCTCCTCGGGCCGCAGGATGCGCCCCGTAGGGGCGAAGGCCGGCGGGATGTGATCCGCCCAGTCCTCGGGCCGGCCCTCGCGGCGCTGGATGGCGCGCTCGCTCTCGGTCAGGGTCCAGCCGACATTGAGCTGGTTGACCCGGATGCGCTCGGCCGAAAGCGCGTCGCCCAGGTTGCGCGTCATGGTCATCAGCGCCGCCTTGGACATGGAATAGACCAGCAGGTTGTCCTGGCCGCACAGCGCGTTGACCGAGCCGATATTGACGATGGCGGCGCCGCCACCTTGGGCGCGGAAGGCGCGCACCGCCTCGCGGCACAGCAGCAGGGGCGCGCGGGCGTTGACGGCGAAGATGGCGTCGAAGGCGGCCTCGTCGGCCTGCTCCAGCGTGGTGCGGGCCAGGGACGCGGCGTTGTTCACCAGCCCGTCGATCCGGCCATGGCTGCGCAGCACGGTGTCGATGATGGAAGCGGTCGCGTCGGGCGCGGTGACATCGGCCAGCACCGAGGCGACGCCGCCCAGATCGACCGCGGCTTGCGCCAGCGCCTCCGCCTCGATGCCGTGCAGCACCACGGTGGCGCCTTCGGCCTGCGCCGCCCGGGCGATCGCCAGGCCGATGCCGGAGGAGGATCCGGTGACCAGTATGACCTTGCCGTGAAGCATAGTGCCGCCCGCTCGTTGCAACCGACCCGGACTTCATAGCGGCATCACAGGGCCTTCCGAAAGGTCAGGTTTATCCGCTGGCGGCCCAGAATCGCATGGCTGCCGTCCGGCAGCGGCGCGATGCCGTGGAAGGCCAGCCGCGCCGGGCCGCCCCACACCGCGACGTCGCCATGCTCCACCCGCACCCGGCGGGTCGGGTCGCTGCGCTGCAGCCCGCCGAACAGGAAGGTCGCCGGCAGGCCCAGCGAGACCGAGACGATCGGCGCGCCGGTGTCGCGCTCGTCGCGGTCCTGGTGCAGCGACAGGCGCGCGCCGGGCTCGTAGCGGTTGATCAGGCAGGCATCGGGCGCGAAGGGGCCGAAGCCGGCCCTGACCGAGGCGGCGTCGGCCAGCTCGGCGAAGACCTCGGGCATCTTCGGCCAGGGGCGGCCGGCGATCGGGTCGTCGGGGTCGTAGCGATAGCCGCCGCGGTCGCTGACCCAGCCGACCTTGCCGCAATTGGTCATCGCCACCGACATGCGGTAGCCGCCGGGCGTGACCAGGTGGCGGAACGGCGCCGCGGCCTCCACCGCCCGCACCGCCGCGATCAGAGCGTCCGCCCGGTCGCGGGCGAAGCCGCGCAGGAGGAAAGCTCCTTCCGCTAGGGTCTTTTGGACCGGCCCCGGCCCAGGCAGGCTGTCGAACAGATCGGCCGTCATGCTCCGGCTCCCTCAACACCATCAGGTCTGCACGGACTTACAGGACCGTTTCGCCCGGTGCATTCCATCCCTTGCGGTCAAATTGGACGCAAGAAGCGGAGTGCCGGCACGGCCGGGCCGCGAGACACTGGATCATCACCGCTGAGGCCCGAGGATGCCCATGATCACCCTCTACGACTACCTGCCGTCGCAGAACGCCTACAAGGTCCGGCTGCTGCTGGCCCAGCTGCAGCGGCCGTACCGCACCGAGATCATCAGCATCTTCGAGGGCGAAGGCCAGCGGCCGGAGTATCTGGCGATCAACCCGACCGGCGCGGTGCCGGCGATCCGGCTGGACGACGGAAGGGTGGTCGCCGAGTCCAACGCCATCCTGTGGTTCCTGGCCGAGGGCACGCCCTACCTGCCGGAGGACCGCTTCGCCCGGGCCAAGGTGCTGCAATGGCTGTCCTTCGAGGGCGATTACGTCCAGTCCACCATCGCGACGCTGCGTCATTGGGTGATGACCGGCAAGGCCGCCCGCCGCCCCGCCGCGCTGGTCGAGGCCAAGCGCGAAGGCTCGCTGAAGACGCTGGCGATCCTGGACCGCGAGCTGTCCGGGCGTGCTTATATCACCGGGGCGGCCTACGGCATCGCCGACATCGCCGTCTTCGCCTATGTCCACCGGGCGGAGGAGGCGGAGCTGCCGCTGGCGGACTTCCCGAACGTCACGGCCTGGATCGACCGGGTGCGGTCGCAGCCGCGCTTCCTGGCCGAGACCTTCCCCTACTCGATCGATCCGCACTCGGTGAACGAGCTGCCGTGAGTCAGGCTCGTTCGGGTCGGCCCACCCCCAAAGCAAAGCCGTCATCGCGAGCCCCGGAGGGGCGTGGCGATCCAGCGGCACGGCCCTCTGGATCGCGCGGCGCTGCGCGCCTCGCGATGACGGTGTGGGTGGGCGACTCCAGCGGCGGCCGCCTTCACTCCGTCGAGCGGAACCAGCGCTCGCCGGTGTCCTCGGCCCGGCGGCGCTCGAGCTCCTCATTGTAGCGGCGCAGGGCGTAGGCCTCGCTGACATAACCGATGATCCGCCGTTCCTGCGCGTCGCTGACCACCGGCAGGGTCTCGGTCTCCGCCGCCTGGAACAGCTCCAGCGCCGTGCGGACGGTCTGGCCGGGCAGCAGGATGTAAGCGGCGGCGTGGCGCAGCGCGCCGATCTCGATCGTCTCCGCGTCGGCGTCGTGGTCGGAGTTGTGCGCGTCCGACACCTGCACCACCCCGGCGGCGCGGCCGGAGGCGTCGGTGACGAAGACGCGCTGGGTCGACCCGACCGGGAACTGCTTGCGGAAATCGGCGACGGTGGTCGTCTCCGGCACGCTGCGGACGTCGCGGCGCATCAGCCGGGCGACCGTCAGGTCGCGGATCCAGCCGACATCCTGGGCGCCGCGGATCGCCTCGCCGCGCAGGTGGAAGCGCCAGGTGGCGAAGGAATAGCCGAACAGGTGCCGCACCACCGCGGCCGCGACCACCACCCCAACCATCACGCCGATGGTGACGGAGAAGTCGCCGCTCAGCTCCAGCGCCAGGAAGGTCATGGTCAGCGGCCCGCCGATCACCGCGGCGGCCATCGACGCCATGCCGACCAGGGAATAGGCGAGGTGCTCGACCGGATGGCCGGGCAGGGCGAAGGCGGTCAGCTGGGCCAGGATGCCGCCGAACAGCGCGCCGGTCAGCAGCGAGGTGAAGAACAGGCCGCCGCGGAAGCCGGCGCCGAGCGAGATCGCCGCGGCGGCGGTCTTGGCGATCAGCAGCAGCACCAGGGCGGTCAAAGGCGGCGCCAGGGTGAGGTCGGCATAGAGCGCGCCGTGGCCGGAGCTCAGCACCTCCGGGAAGTGCAGCGCCATCAGCCCGACGATCAGCCCGCCGACGGCGGGGCGCAGCACCTGCGGCAGGGCCAGCTTGCGCATCGCCCGCTCGGTCCAGGTGACGCCTTGCATCATCAGGATGCCCAGCCCGGCGCAGGCCAGGCCGATCACGACGAAGATGGCATAGTCGGCGGCGTGCAGGCCGGTGTTCCAGGTCACCGTTAGGAACGGGCCTTCGTCCAGCAGCACCCGCTCCACCGCCGTCGCCGTCAGCGCCGCCGCCACCACCGGGGCCAGCGTCGCCGCGGTATAGGCGCCCATGATCAGCTCGAAGGCGTAGAAGGTGCCGGCCAGCGGCGCGTCGAAGGCGGCGGCGATGGCGGCGGCGGCGCCGCAGCCGACCATGGTGCGCAGATCGGCCCGGCGCAGGCGGAAGATCTGGCCGATACGCGAGGCGAAGCCGCCGCCGATCTGGGTGTAGCCGGCCTCCATCCCGACCGAGGCGCCGACGCCGCTCGACATCAGCGTGGCGCCGGCGACGACGAAGCCGTCGCGCAGCGACATCCGGCCGCCATAGAGGGCGTTGGCCTCGATCGGGTCGACCGGCGGGCGGGGGCGCCAGCGGCTGATCGCCCACATCACCCCGCCGAAGCCCAAGCCGCCCAGCACCGGCACCAGCACGGTCAGCAGCGGGCTGGTGTCGATGCTGGCGCTGAGGCGCTGGCCGCTCGGTAGGTCGAACAGCAGCTCGTGCATCAACTGCAGCCCCCAGCGCAGGGCGACGACGCCGAGGCCGACGATCACCCCGATCGCCACGGCCAGCAGCGGCAGGGCCACCTCGTTGGCGCGCACGGCGCTGCGCAGCCGGGTCCACAGATGCAGGCGCTGCAGCTGCCGGCGCAGCAGCGGGCCGCGCCGGGAGGGGGTAGAGATCGCGTCTTCGGCCTGGGGCGTGGCCATAATCGCCGCCGTGTCGGGAGGTTCCGTCCTTGTGGCCGACCCCGGCCGGCGGCGCAAGGGATGCGGGCTCGACGAATGGTCGCAACTGGGTTCTAAGGAATGCAGGGGGCGACGCCATGGGGATGACACGATGGTTCTGATCGGCTGCTTCCTGCCCTTCATCCTGGCGCTGGTCGGCGCCGTGGCCGGGCACATGCTCGGCAGCGGCAGCGTCGGGCTGTGGGGCATGGGCATCGGCTTCGTCGCCGGGCTGGCCCTGGCCGCGGTGATCGGCGCGCTGGCGCTGCAGTCGAAGCGCGACTGACGGGGCCGGCCGCCGGAACCGAAATTTCCCAGTTGGTATTGAGAGAATCAGCACGAACAACGGCGAGGTGCCGCCATGGGCATCGGAACCATCCTGCTGATCATCCTGATCGTCCTGCTGATCGGCGCCTTCCCGTCCTGGCCCTACAGCAGCGGCTGGGGCTACGGGCCGAGCGGCCTCTTGGGCGTGATCGTCATCGTCCTGCTGATCCTGGTGCTGATGGGCAGGGTCTAGCCCGGCGTCAGGTCCCCCGCGGCTTGGCCCGGGCCGTGGCCGGGGCGGTCAGCGGGTCGTCGGGCCAGGGATGGCGCGGGTAGCGGCCGCGCATGTCCTTGCGCACCTCGGCATAGCTGCCGGCCCAGAAGCCGGCCAGGTCGCGGGTCACCTGCAGCGGCCGGCCGGCGGGGGACAGCAGGTGGATCGCCACCGGCACCCGGCCGTTGCCGACGCGGGGCGTCTCGGCCTGCCCGAACATCTCCTGCAGCTTCACCGCCAGCACCGGCTGGGCCGGGTCGGCATAGTCCAGCGCCGCGCGGCGGCCGCTGGGGATCGGGATGGTGGCAGGCGCCAGGGCGTCCAGCGCGCGCTGCCGCTCCCAGCCCAGCGAGGTCGCGAGGATCTGCGCCAGGTCCAGCCGGTCGAGATCGCCGCGCCGGCGCATGCCGCCGAGATGCGGGGCCAGCCACTTCTCCAGCGTGTCCGTCAGCGCCGCGTCCGACCAGTCGGGCCAGGCCTCGCCGTCCAGCGCCCGGGCGAAGCCGGTCCGCTGCCGCAGCGCCACCGCGCCGTCACGCCAGGGCAGCGCGTCCAGGCCCAGC
>NZ_JANX01000191.1 GCF_000767795.1 Inquilinus limosus MP06
CAGCACGTCGCAATGCGCGTTGACATGGTCGTAGCGGTCGGGGTCGGGCTGGCGCGGCGAGACGCCGAGGCCGGCCGCCTTGCGGATGAAGCGCTCATAGACCATCCAGGCCTTGGGCGAGCGCGGCCACATGAAGGTCTTGTAGTAGAAGCCGGCCGGGATCAGCGGCGCGAACAGGTCGTTGACCGCGTTGAAGTCGAAGCGCAGCGACGGCCAGCGGTTCTGGCTGCGCGCCACCAGGCCGTCGAACAGCTCGACCTGAGTGGCGCGGCTGTTCGGATCGGTCCGCGCCGCATCCGGGCCCAGCTGGACCAGGGCGTTCGGCTCCTCCGGCCCGGCCGAGATCACGCCGCGCGGCCGGTGGTACTTGAAGCTGCGGCCCAGCAGGTGGACGCCGTTGGCCAGCAGGGCCGAGGCCAGCGTGTCGCCCTCATAGCCGCGATACGACGTGCCGTCGAAGGCGAAGGCGACGCTCTGGCTGCGGTCGATATCGGCGCCGCGGCCGACCAGGCGGAAGCGTTGGGTCATGGAGTCTTACGAGCCGGAAGCGCTGGCCGGATCGACCAGCGGCGCGTTGGCGGTGCCCCGCGCCGGCTCGCCGGACGGGGTCGGGATGGACTGGCCTTCGATCGCCGGCGGCGGATCGCCCGGGCCGTAGACGGCCAGGATCTCGTCGGTCGCCGTGTTGCGGGCGATGTTGAACCAGCGCCGGCAGCCATGGATGTGGACCCAGCGCTCGTAGTGCAGCCCCTTGGGGCTGGAGCGCATGAAGACGTAGTCCGCCCACTCCGCGTCGCTCAGCTCGGCCGGGTTGGCCGGTCGGCGGATATGGGCCTCGCCGCCGCAGCGGAACTCGCGCTGGTCCCGCGGGCCGCACCAGGGGCAGTCGATCAGGAACATGGTCTTCTCCCCTCAGGCGGCCGTGGCGTAGGGCGGCCTGGCCAGGCCGCGCGGCGACAGGGTGAAGATCTCGACCCCGTCCTCGGTGACGCCGACGCTGTGCTCGAACTGGGCCGACAGCGACCGGTCGCGGGTCACCGCGGTCCAGCCATCGGCCAGCACCTTCACCTCGGGCCGGCCGGCGTTCAGCATCGGCTCGACCGTGAAGATCATGCCCGGCCGCAGGATCAGCCCGCGCCCCGGCCGGCCGACATGGTGCACGTCCGGCGCGTCATGGAAGACCCGGCCGACCCCATGGCCGACGAAATCGCGCACCACGCTGAACCGCGCCGCCTCGGCCACGGTCTGGACGGCGTGGCCGACATCGCCGAGATGGACGCCCGGCCGGATTGCGACGATGCCGGCCATCATCGCCTCCCAGGTCACGTCGACCAGCCGCCGCGCCTTCACCCCGGCCTCGCCGGCCACATACATGCGGCTGGAATCGCCGTGCCAGCCGTCGACGATCACGGTTACGTCGATGTTGAGGATGTCGCCGTCCTGCAGCCGTTTGCCCGCGTCCGGAATGCCGTGGGTGACGACGTGATTGACCGAGATGCAGCTGGCGTGGCGGTAGCCCTTGTAGCCGATCGTCGCCGACCGGGCGCCGAGATCGGCGATGTGCCCGGCGATCAGGGTGTCGAGCTCCAGCGTCGAGACGCCGGGCCGCACCGCCGGGGTGATGCGGTCCAGTACCTCGGCCACGGCCTGCCCGGCCCGGCGCATGCCGGCGAAGGCCTCCGGCCCGTGCAGCGGCACCCGCCTTCCGTCGGTGTCGATCTCGAACGCGCCCGAATGGATCTTCATGCCCGCGCCCTCAATGCGCCACGGCGGCGGCGCCGTGCTCGGCCACCAGCGCGCCGGAGGCGAAGCGGTCCAGCGCGAAGGGTGCGGCGATGGCGTTCGGCTCACCGCGGGCGATGGTGTGGGCGAAGACATGGCCCGAGCCGGGGGTGGCCTTGAAGCCGCCGGTGCCCCAGCCGCAGTTGATGAACAGGTTCTCGACCGGGGTCCTGCCGATGATCGGGCTGGCGTCCGGCGCCACGTCGACGATGCCGCCCCATTGCCGCAGCATCCGCATCCGGCTGAAGATCGGGAACATCTCGACGATCGCCGCCAGCGTCTCCTCGATGATGGCGAAGCCGCCGCGCTGGGAGTAGGAGACGTAGCCGTCGATGCCGGCGCCGATCACCAGCTCGCCCTTGTCGGACTGGCTGACATAGGCGTGCACCGCGTTCGACATGACGACGCAGTCGATCACCGGCTTGACCGGCTCCGACACCAGCGCCTGCAGCGGGTGGCTTTCCAGCGGCAGGCGGAAGCCGGCGAGGTTGGCCAGGACCGAGCTGTGGCCGGCCGCGACCACGCCGACCTTGCCGGCGCCGATATATCCCCGCGTGGTCTCGACCCCGACGACGCGCCCCTGCTCGGTGCGGAAGCCGGTGACCTCGCAGTTCTGGATGATGTCGACGCCGCGGCTGTCGGCGCCGCGGGCATAGCCCCAGGCCACCGCGTCGTGCCGCGCCGTGCCGGCCCGCCGCTGCACCGTGCCGCCATAGACCGGGAAGCGGATGGTCGGGTCCGGGTTCAGCACCGGGCAGAACTCCAGCACCTGGTCGCGGTCCAGCCAGTCGCTGTCGATGCCGTTCAGCCGGTTGGCGTGCAGCCGGCGCTTCAGCTCGCGCGCCTCATGCGGGTCGTGGCAGATGTTCATCACGCCGCGCTGGCTGAACATCACGTTGTAGTTGAGGTCGGCCGACAGGCCCTCCCACAGCTTCAGCGCGTGCTCGTAGATGAAGGCCGAGGCGTCGAACAGGTAGTTGGAGCGGACGATGGTGGTGTTGCGGCCGGTGTTGCCGCCGCCGATCCAGCCCTTCTCCAGCACCGCGACATTGGTGATGCCGTGCTCCTTCGCCAGGTAGTAGGCGGTGGCCAGGCCGTGGCCGCCGCCGCCGACGATGACCACGTCATAGGCCGGCTTGGGATCGGGCGAGCGCCAGGCCTTCTGCCAGCCTTCGTGGTGCGACAGCGCTTGGCGCGCGAGGGAGAAGATGGAATAGCGCGACATCGATCCGATGGCCGGTCCAGGGTGAGCGTGGGGCATGGTGCAAAGCCGACCGGCCCGGCGCGAGCCTGGGCGCGACACGCAGGCGTCGCCCTGCGCCAAGGGCGGAAGGGGGCAGAGAACGACGGATCCCCTCACCTTCCCTTATCGTCATTCCCGCGAAAGCGGGAATCTCTCGCCGATCAGGCTCCGACGAGATCCCCGCTTTCGCGGGGATGACAGGAGTTTGAAGGGGCGACTTGCTCAATCCGTCGGGATCTCCCGCCCGCGGCCGACGCGGCGGAGCATGGCGATCAGCTCCGGCTGCTCATCGCGCACCCGGCGGTACTGCGGCTTCAGCGCGTCGCGCAGCCGGCCCCTGGTGCCCAGCGCCGCCTCGGCATAGTCGATCATCACCGTGTTCGGCCAGGCCTGCGGCCGGATCGCCGCCAGCCGCGCCACCGACGCCTCCTCCTCGCCCGGATGGCGCTGGGCGATCAGCATCAGCATCGAGGCGGAGGAGCGCGAGATGCCCATATGGCAATGCACCAGCAGGTGGCGCAGGCTCTCGCCCTCCGCCGCCATCCCCTCGCCGAACTCGAGGATCGAGGCGACATGGTCCGGGGTCGGGAAGACGTGGCCCGGCATCTCGTCGATGATGTCGTGGAAGCGCAGGTCGAGGCGGCGATGCGGCGCGAAACCGTCGAAATAGGTCTCGGCCGGGGTGCCCGGATCGGCGATCGACAGCACATGGGTGACGCCGGCGGCGCGGAAGCCGGCGATCTCCTCCAGGCCGCAGACGGTGAGATGGCGGTCGGGGTGCAGCAGCATCGGATCGTCCTCGGAAGCGGGGCTGCACTGTCCCGTCCGGCCGCCTTCGGGTCAAACGCCGATGCGAGGCGTCAGCCGTGCGAGAGGGTCATGTGGCCGTTACCATGTGGACGCCGGGAGAGCCTGTTCGAGAATGCGCTGGCGTGAGTCGGCTGGTGGCGGTTTCGAGAACCGGAGCGCAGCGCACGTTTGGTGCGTGAGCACCGGAAGCGGAGAAACCGCCATCAGACGGCCGCGCCAGTAGCATTCGCGAATAGGCTCTCAGAACAGCCCCTCGATCTGCCCGCTCTCGTTCAGCCGGATGTTGTTGGCGGCCGGGGTCCGCGGCAGGCCGGGCATGGTCATGATGTCGCCGCAGATCGCCACCAGGAACTCCGCCCCGGCCGACAGGCGCAGCTCGCGCACCGGCACGATGTGGTGCGACGGCGCGCCCTTCAGCGCCGGGTCGGTGGAGAAGCTGTACTGGGTCTTGGCGACGCAGATCGGGAAATGGCCGTAGCCGCCCTTCTGGTACTGGGCGAACTGGTCGCGCACCCGCTTGTCGGCGATGATGTCGTCGGCGCCGTAGATCGCGGTGGCGATGGTCCGCATCTTCTCCCACAGCGGCAGGTCGTCGTCGTAGAGGGTGCGGAACTGGGAATGATCCTCGGCCAGGGCCGCGACCTTGTGCGCCAGCTCCACCGTGCCGGCGCTGCCGTCCGCCCAGTGGCTGCAGACCTGCGCCTCGACCCCATGCTCGGCGCAATACTCCCGCACCGCCTGCAGCTCGGCCTCGGTGTCGGCGACGAAGCGGTTGACCGCGACGATCGCCGGCACGCCGAACTGGCCGACATTGCGGATGTGGCGGCCGAGATTGGCCAGGCCCTTCCTCAGCGCCGCCACATTCTCCTGCCCCAGATCCTCCTTGGCCACGCCGCCATGCATCTTCAGCGCCCGCACGGTGGCGACGATGACCACCGCCGCCGGCTTCAGCCCGGCCTTGCGGCACTTGATGTCGAAGAACTTCTCGGCCCCGAGATCGGCGCCGAAGCCGGCCTCGGTGACGACGTAATCGGCCAGCTTCAGCGCCGTCTTGGTCGCCATCACCGAGTTGCAGCCATGGGCGATATTGGCGAAGGGGCCGCCATGAACGAAGGCGGGGTTGTTCTCCAGCGTCTGCACCAGGTTGGGCATGAACGCGTCCTTCAGCAGCACCGTCATCGGCCCGTCCGCCTTCAGCTCCTTCGCCGTCACCGGCCGGCGGTCGAGCGACTGGCCGACGATGATGCGGCCCAGCCGCTGCTCCAGATCCTCCAGGCTCTTGGCCAGGCAGAAGATCGCCATCACCTCCGACGCGACGGTGATGTCGAAGCCGTCCTCGCGCGGGAAGCCGTTCGGGGCGCCGCCCAGGCTGGTGACGATCGAGCGCAGCGCCCGGTCGTTCATGTCCATCACCCGGCGCCAGGTCACCCGGCGGGTGTCGAGGCCGAGCGCGTTGCCCCAGTAGATATGGTTGTCCAGCAGCGCCGCCAGCAGGTTGTGGGCGCTGCTGATGGCGTGGAAGTCGCCGGTGAAGTGCAGGTTGATCTGCTCCATCGGCACCACCTGGGCACGGCCGCCGCCGGCGGCGCCGCCCTTGATGCCGAAGCAGGGGCCCAGCGACGGCTCGCGCAGGCAGATCGCAGCCTTCTTGCCGATCCGGTTCAGCCCGTCGCCGAGCCCGACCGTGGTGGTGGTCTTGCCCTCGCCCGCCGGGGTCGGGGTGATGGCCGTGACCAGGATCAGCTTGCCGTCCGGCCGCCCCTCCAGCCCGTCGACGAAGCCGGGCGTCAGCTTGGCGATGTGCGGGCCGTAGGAATGGAGCGCGTCGGAGGGGATGCCGAGCCTGGCGCCGACCTCGGCGATCGGCCGCAGAGTCGCGGCCCGCGCGATCTCGATATCCGACGGTGCCCCCATGTCCCATGGTCCCGAAAAGTTTTTCCGAAGAGCGTCCCATAGCAGAGGCGAGGCCGCCGCGTCTGCGGCGACGTCGTCCGGCCTGGCTGCGACGCGCGTTCCGGCCCCTCCCCCAGCCATGCGCGGACCGGGCGGCACGGCCGTCAGCCCGTCGCAACTGGCCTCTTTGTCGAATTTGCGACCCGTGCTACCGATTCGTCGGATGCGGCGCCAACGTTGCGCCGCCGGGAGGCATAGAAGTGATGGGCCAGGATCCAGCCTTCGACACCGAGACCATCGGGTTCCTGCTGATTCCGCAGTTCTCGATGATCGCCTTCACCTCCGCGGTCGAGCCGCTGCGCATCGCCAACCGCATGGCCGGCAAGCCCTTGTACCGCTGGACGGTGCTGTCGAAGGACGGCCAGGCGGTGAAGGCCAGCAACGGCATCAGCGTCGGCGTCGACACCTCGCTGGCCGAGCTCAGCCGCCAGGCCGGCGTATCCAAGCCGCTCGACATGATCTTCGCCTGCTCCGGCCTGGGCATCGAGCGCTACCGCGACGACGAGGTCTTCGCCTGGCTGCGCCGGGCGGAGCGGCAGGGGGTGGGCATCGGCGCGCTGTGCACCGGTTCGCATCTCCTCGCCCGCGCCGGCCTGCTGGGCGGCTATCGCTGCGCCATCCACTGGGAAAACCTGCCGGGCTTCGCCGAGACCTTCCCCGAGATCCCGGTGTCGAGCGACCTGTTCGAGGTCGACCGCAACCGCTTCACCTGCTCCGGCGGCACGGCGGCGATCGACATGATGCTGCATCTGGTGGCGCTGCGGCAGGGCCGCGACCTGGCGACCAAGGTGTCCGAGCAGTGCCTGGTCGACCGCATCCGCAGCCCGCATGACCGCCAGCGCCTGCCGCTGCGGGCCCGCCTCGGCGTGCACAACCCGAAGCTGGTCGCGGCGATCGAGCTGATGGAGGCGAACATCGCCGAGCCGCTGCCGCAGGAGGAGCTGGCGGCCCATGTCGGCCTGTCGCGCCGGCAGCTGGAGCGGCTGTTCCGCAAGCAGCTGGGCCACAGCCCGGCGCACTACTACCTGGAGCTGCGGCTGGAGCGGGCGCAGCACCTGATCAACCAGAGCGACCTGCCGATCGTCGACCTGGCCCTGGCCTGCGGCTTCGTCTCGGCGTCGCATTTCTCGAAATGCTACCGCCAGCTCTACGGCCGCTCGCCCCGGGAGGAGCGAGCGAACGCCATCCTGCGCGGCGTGCCGATGCCCGAGCGGCCGGTGCGCCAGAAGGTCCCCGCCTAGGTCCCCCTTGACGACGCAATCCAGCTTTGCTGCGCTGCGGTATCTGGGGACTCGCATCGGAGGACCGATCTGTGCATAGTCCGTGCCTTCGCGTAACGGCATCCCGGACCCGAATGCCCGTAGACCGGACCTGGCAGCCCGCTTCGGCTGCCGACCGCCTCGCCGCTGAGACCCCTAGCACCCCATGACCCGATTCTATGTGACCGGCACCGACACCGGTGTCGGCAAGACCCTCGCCTGCGCCTGCCTGGCCACCGCCTGGGACGCCGACTACTGGAAGCCGGTGCAGACCGGCCTGGCCGAAAAGCCGGCCGACACCGCCACCATCGCCGCCCTGACCGGACTGCCGGCCGAGCGGCTGCAGAAGCCGACCTACGCCTTCCAGGCGCCGCTGGCCCCGGTGGCCGCCGCGGCGCTGGAGGAGAGCGAGATCGACCCGGCGGCGCTGACCCCGGCCTTCTCCCCCCGGCCGCTGCTGATCGAAGGCCCCGGCGGCGGGCTGATGGTGCCGCTGGACTGCTCGACCCTGGCGATCGACCTGCTGGGGGTGTGGCGCTTCCCGACCATCGTGGTGGCCCGCAGCGGCCGCGGCACGATCAACCACACCCTGCTGACCATCGAGGCGCTGCGCCACCGCAAGATCCCGATCGCCGGCGTGGTGATGAACGGCCCGCTGAACGCCGGCAACCGCGCCGCGATCGAGAAGCATGGCGGCGTGCCGGTGATCCTGGAGATCCCGGAGCTGCCGAAGGTCACCCGCGCCGTGGTCGAGGAGCTGGCGCACGCCGTGCCGCCGCTCGGCGAGATCGTGTCGGAGGCGGTGGCCGCGGCCTGACAGCGCGGCGACGCTCGCGCCTCTATTGGAGGACGGGTTTCGCCGCCATCCCCAACGGCTCGGCCACGGCCAGCAGGCGCTTGTCGCGCGTCCAGAGGGAAACCCCTGCCGTCAATCGGATGCTGGCCAGCAGGTGCGCGTCGACATAGCCGATGCCGCGACCGAACAGGCCATGCCGGGCGATGAAATGCAGCACCTCCTGCTGCGTGGCGACGTCGACCTGCTGCAGATCCTGCAGGGTCTGCAGGATCAGGTCTCGCCGGCGCAGGCTCCCCAGAGCCAGCTCACCGACGATGAAGGGGTGCATCACGACCTGGCCGGCATCGAGCAGATGGGCCAGGACGTCGTCGGCCGATCGCAGATGGTCGATCCAGACCGAGGTGTCGACCAGGATCACGCGGGCTCCGCCCGCCGCCGCGGCAGGGGCTCCAGGTCGGGCTCGCTTCCGCCGAGAGCCGCCAACCGCCGTGCGCTTTCCCGGGCAATGAGCGCCTTCAGGGCTTCCCGGATGAGGGCGGATTTCTCCTGCAGCCCGGTCAGGGCCTGCGCCTTGGCGAGCAGATCATCGTCGAGAGCCAGGGTCGTGCGCATGGGGACCTCCGCAACCGCAAGGCATGAAATTAGGCATCTTTGATGTCTGGATCAATGCCTTGCGGCGCGTGCCGCCATAGCATCGCCCCAAGCAGAACGGGCGCCGCGAGGGCGCCCGTTTCCGTTCCGACTGTCGGAAATCTCAGTCCAGCGACTCGTCCATGGCGAAGCCGCCGCGGCCGTCGAGGGTGAAGCGGCCCTCCTGCATCGCCTTGACCCAGCGGGCCGAGCGCTCCAGCCCGCCGAAGGCGAACAGGTGCAGCTGGGCCAGGCCGCAGCCCGGCTCCTTGGCGCGGTAGTCGGCCAGCTCGGTCAGCAGCTTGTCGGGCACCGACACCGAGGCCAGCTTGGCGATGTTCATCGCCTGCCGGGTCAGGAACCGCATCGACGGGCCGACGCCGCACATCGCGGCATAGTGGATCAGGCTCTTCAGCTTGGCCGGGCCGGCCAGGCCGAGATGGATCGGCAACTCGTTGCCGGCGCGGCGCAGCGCGCGGTCCCAGGCAATGATCGCCTCGGCGTCGAAGCAGAATTGGGTGGCGATGTAGAGGTCAGTGCCGGTCGCCCTGGCATAGGCGTTCTTCTCGGCGACGGCGCGGGCGACCTCCTCGGCCGGGATGTCCTTGCTGCCCTCAGGATGGCCGGCGACGCCGATGGTCCTGACGCCGTGCTGCTGCAGCAACCCGGTCTCCAGCACCTGCATCGACCGGTCGAACGGGCCGACGGGCGACGACACGCCGCCGCCGATCACCAGCACCTGATCGACCCCGGCCTCGCCGGCGAGGCGGCGGAGATAGTCGTCGAGCTGGGCCCGGCTCTCCAGGCTGCGGGCGGCGATGTGCGGCACCGGCACCAAGCCTTCGCCGCGCAGCCGCGCCGCGGTCTGCACGATCTCGCCGAGATCGGCGCCCGGCAGCATGGTGATGTAGACGCGGGTGCCGGCCGGCAGATGCGCGCTGAAGCTGGCGGTCTTGGCGGCGATGGCGGGCGCGGTCTCGATCGAGAGGTCGCGGAACAGGTCGACCACCGCCGTCTTCGGCGTCGGCAGCGAGACAACCTTGGCGCCCGACCGATTGAACCCCAGCATTCACCGTCCTCCGTGAGCACGGCGCCATCACCGGCGCTTGGGTGACAACATGGTGATGCCGGGGGCTTCGCGCTGCATCGCGGACGACCGGAACTGTCCGGAAGGCGACACCGCGGCGTGATTGCGACAGGCTGCGGCGGCCATGGTATCCCATGTCGACATGCCCGGCGGCTGAGGCGGCCCGGCGATGATGGAGAACCGGATGCGCGCCCCGCTGCTGCTGATCCCCGCTGTGCTGCTGGCCGGCGTCGCCTCGCCCGCCCTGGCCTTCGACTGCGCCAAGGCGCGGACGCCGCTGGAGAAGACGATCTGCGCCGATCCCGCCGCGAGGCAGGCCGACGACGCCATGGGCGCCGCCTACATCGCGGTGCAGGCCGCATCGGGCAAGGCCGAGAGCCAAGCGCTGCTGCGCAACCAGCGCGCCTGGCTGCAGCGGCGCCAGAGCGTCTGCCGCGACTGGAGCAAGCCCGAGCCGGTCTTCGACGGCGCCTGCCTGGCGCGCGAGACCCGGGCCCGCGGCCGCCTGCTGGCCGGCTATGCGGAGCATGAAGGCACGGGCGCCCTGCCCTTCCGCCCGCATT